>NZ_JBLWEM020000004.1:0-19118 GCF_048287365.2 Candidatus Electronema sp. JC
CAGGAAGCAGGGCAACTATGCCGCCGCCCTGAGTCATCTTGAGCAAAGCCTGCGCATCAGCCATGAGATCGGCCACAGGAACCAGAGAGTGGCGACGCTGTACACCATGCTCTATCTTCATGGGGTGCAGGGCGATCATCCAGCTTTCCTGCGCTGCCGCGAGCTGATCAGCCAAGAGAAAGGCGGCAATGAAGCCAGTTACTTAGGGTGTCAATGCTGATGGGCATTAGCAGCAGTCCGTGCCGAGCTGCAAGCCAAGCAGTCACCCTGCTGCCTCGCTAAGTCGCAGCATGCTCGCTCCGGCAGTCCCAGCCTGTTGGGCCGCAGTGCCCCAGCAGGCTGCCTCATAATGTCCCAGCTTGCTGGGCTATAGTGTCCCAACAGGCTGGCCCACTCGGTCCTAACCTGCTGGGACCAAAACCGCCGCAGCATGCTGGGACAGTCCGCACGGCAGGCTTGATAAAAACTGCGGAGCTTCTTATACTGCTGTTTACAGTAATTGCATGTCCGCATTTCGCGCTTACCCTTCACGGAGAACAGCCATGGCCATTCAATACAAAATAGTGGGCAATCCGCTGACCACGCCCCATTCCCACAGCATCCGTTTTGTTGCCCGCAACTCAGCCAGCCGCGAGGACATTGCCGCCGACATCGCCCTGCGGCATCCCAACTTCAGCAAAAGCGACATCCTGAGTTTGCTCAACACCGAGGACGAGGTCATCGCTCTGCGGCTGCTCAACGGCGAGCAAGTGACGAAGGAGGGCAGCTGCACCTGGTTCCCTTCCTTCAGCGGCAGACTGGCGAACCCGGACGACCCAATCCCGCCGCTGGATGAATGCCTCCAGATCAACATCAGCGTCTCGCAGCCCTTTGTCGAGCGCATCCGCCAGAACGCGCAGACCGAACGCATCGCCGCGACCGAGAAGCTGCCGGTCATCACTTCGGCTGAAGATCAGGTGCTTGGCCTGAAGGATGTGCTGCGGGCGGACGGAATGCTCCGCATCACGGGCAGCGATCTCTTCTTCGACCGCAAGGACGGCATCGGCCAATGCCTGATTGAGGGCACACACAATGGCCGCGCCGTGCAGACCCGCCTCGGCACAATTACCAACGCAGAAATCACCATGATGCCCGATGTGCCCAGTCAGGCGCAGCCGTGGCAGAACGAGTACCGGCTTTCCGTCACCACCCGCTACACCGAGAACGGCACACCCCGCACCGGCATCTACAAGCAGATGCTGCGCACCCCGCTGGCAGTGCGCATCGGTGATAATGCAGGCATACTCAGCAGCGACAGTGCCGCGCCTTTGGTAACGGTCAGCGGCGGCACCTTGACCGAAGACGAAACGCGGCTGCGCATTCAGGTGCTCTACAACGCGCCGGACGACGAGCTGCGCTTCCGCCTTATAGACATGGAAGACGGCGGCAAGGCAGGCAACGAGGTGCGGGCCGCCGCTAACGGCGTGTACACCCTGCCCGGCTGGACAGGCTGCGGCGTGACCAGCTTGTGCTGGCACTGGTGAGAAACCCGTATGGCAACAGGCTGGTGGATATATTAGATGTGAGCGTCGGGACGTAGGGCGATTTCACCTTCAGCGTACAGGAGAGAGACTAATGGACACGGCAACCATCTCTAAGAACTATCAGGTACTCATCCCGCAGCGGATCAGGAAAGCAATGCGGCTGGCACCAGGTCAGAAGATGCAGATACTCCTCTATGGCAACCGGATTGAGCTGATCCCTGAGCACGACATCCGCACGATGCGCGGCTTCCTCAAGGGCATCAATACAGACTTCAAGCGGGATGAGGACAGGCTGTGAACATCCTTGACTCGTCAGGCTGGCTTGAATACTTTGCTGACGGCCCTAATGCAGAGCAGTTTGCACCGCCGCTGGCTCACCTTGAGCAGCTTGTTGTGCCCACCGTCTGCCTGTACGAGGTCTTCAAAGTAGTGCTGCGTGAGTCGGGCGAGGACAAGGCTCTTCAGGCTGCTGCGCTGATGCGACAGGGAAAGGTTGCAGACATCACCTGCGAGATCGCACTGACAGCAGCCAAGATCAGCCACGAGCAGCGGCTGCCGATGGCGGACAGCATCATCCTCGCAACTGCCCAGGTCTATGAAGCGGTCATTTGGACACAGGATGCCCATTTCAAGGGCAAGCCGCTGGTGAAGTACTTCGCTAAATAGCGGCTCTATTCCCCATGCTAGGCGGTTGGCAGCTGTGCTGTCCTCTCTGCTTATGATGACCTAACCAATGCAAGAGCCGAGTCCCCTGCCCCGCCGTTCCACCTTCCGTGCCGCTCTGCGCTGCATCGCCCTCTGCGGCCTTGCCTGCTTCCTTCTCATCTCAGCCAGCCTCGTCTTCCTCGTCGGCACAGAGCGCGGCTTGCAGCTCATCGTCCGCGCTGCCGGGCGGCTCGCCGGGTCGTATTTTTCTGTCGAGCAGGTGCAAGGCCGTCTCATTGACCAATGGCGGCTGGGCGATATCCGCATTCAGGTCAAGGACGAGGTTGACATCACGGTCAAGGACTTCACGTTCAGCTGGCAGCCGCAGGCCCTGTTGCGGGAGCGCACACTGCATGTCAGCAAGGCCGCCGCAACGGGTCTGGTTGTCCGCATTCTCAATTCCCCAAAGAAGGAGAAGAAGGCGCGCAAGCGGATCGTGCTGCCGGAACTCCGCCTGCCGCTCGGCCTGCGCATAGACGAGCTGCGCGTTGCCGGGAGCAAGATTGTGGCCGATGACGGTGAGGACGCGCTGGTCATCCATGAGGCTGTCGCTAAGGCAGCGGCGCAGGGGGATCACGCTGAAGTGCTGCGGCTGCACGCGGACACCTCGCAGTTTGGCGCGGACTTGAGCGGCAAGGTGCAGTTCACCGGCGCGTGGCCGGTGCAGGCGGGCGGCAGCTGGAGCGTTCCAGATCATGGCATCAACGAGCTGCGCGGCACCGTTGCGGCGGCAGGTGATTTCAGCAAGGTGGCGGTGCAGGCGGCCATGAGCAGCCCGGCCAAGGTGACGCTGCAAGGCGAGGCCACCGACATCTTCAACGAGCTGCATTGGCAGGCGGCTGCGGAGACCGGCCACTTCCAGCTCCGCGATATCAAGGTGGATGTGCCGGTGGACGGCACGCTGCGGATTGTCTCAGCTGCCGGGACGGTCAAGAGCTACGGCGGCACCATAGCGGCGGAGATTCACCACGAGGGCTACCCGCCCGTGCAGGCCGAGGCCAAGGTGACAGCGGCGGACTACACCGGCCTGAAGATTGACTACCTCACCGTGAAGCATGCGGCTTCCGAGCTGACTCTGCGCGGCGGTATGCGCTGGAAAGGCGGCTTCTCTTGGCAGGCCGAGCTGGCGGCCAAGGACATAGACCCCGCCCTTGCCGCCGCCGACTGGCCGGGCAAGATCAGCGGCCAAGTGCGCAGCAGCGGCCTACTGGCTGCTGGCAAGCAGTCGCTGGAGCTTCAATTAGACGGCATTCAGGGCGAGCTGCGCGGCCAGCCCTTCGCGCTGGGCGGCAGCGTGACGTTTGCGGACAAGACGCTGACTGTCAAGGACTTGGCCTTGGACTCCGCTCTTGCCAAGGCCCGGATCAGCGGCACGGCGGACGCGGCAAAGCAGATCAACCTGAGCGTGCAGGCTGAGGCGGCGGATTTGGCCGCTTTCACCCCGGAGGCGGGCGGCTCGCTCAAGCTCGAAGGCAGTGCTGTCGGCCCGGCTGAGAAGGCGAACATCACCCTCAGTCTCAGCGGCTCGCAGCTCAAGTTCCGCGACCATGCCCTCGCCAGTCTTGAGGTCACGGCAGATGCCGCGCTGACGGACGGCGGCATGACTGTGCATGATGTCCATGCTGTTGCTGACGGCAAATCCGCTGTGCAGCTGCGCGGCAGCCTCGGCTGGAAGGACGGCCTGAGCTGGCAGGCGGACGTGAAGGCGGCGGAGCTTGACCCCGGCCTGATTGCCCCGGACTGGCACGGCGCGATCAACGCTGAGTTGCGCAGCCAAGGCAGCAAGACCGCTGACAGCCTCGCTGCTGCGGTGCAGATTGACAAGCTGGATGGCACGCTGCGCGGCTTTCCCCTGCAAGGCAGCGGCACGGCGGCATTTGACGGCAGCTCCTTGGCTGTGGATGGGCTGCGCCTGCAATCCGGCTCGACCTTTGTCCAAGCCAGCGGCACAGCGGACATGGCCAAGGCGCTGGCCCTCAGCTTCAAGGCCGGTTCGGACGATCTCGCCAGCCTTGCCCCGCAGGCGGGCGGCAGCTTCCGGCTTGAAGGCGCGGTCAGCGGCACGGCGCAGCAGCCCGCTGTCAGCCTGACCGCCAGCGGCTCCAAGCTGCGCTTTCAAGACCACAGCCTGAAGGAGCTGAAGGCGGCGGTCAAGGCGGACTTGGCGGCAGACGGCCAGGTGGACGCGGAGATCAAGGCGGACGGCATTCAGCTCGGCAAAGAAAGCGTCACCCAGGCCAGCCTGCGGGCCAAGGGCAGCGCGGCGCAGCACCGGCTGGACTTTGCGGCGGCTGGCAGTCCGGGCGAGCTGCGGCTGGCTGCTGAGGGCGGCTGGAAGGAGCAGCACTGGCAAGGGCAGCTTGCCTTGCTGGAGCTGCGCAATCCGCAGTTCGGCACGTGGAAGACGGAGCAGGCGGCTGACGTGCTGCTGTCCGCCGAACGCTGCGCCCTCTCCGGCTTTGCCTTGACCCAAGATCAGGTGCGGGCGGCGGTGAACGGCGAATGGACAAAGGCAGGCGGCTGGCAGGCGCAGGCGCAGCTTGACCGCCTTGCCCTTGCGCTGCTGGAGAAGTGGCGGATACCTGTTCCGGAGAATTTTCCGGAGATGAAGGGCGTGCTGGCCGTGAGCGCGGCGGCGCAGGGCCAAGGGGCCTTGCCGCAGCAGGCCGAGCTGACGGTCTCCCTGCCGGAGCTGGCCCTGACAGCCGAGGATTACGAGGGCGAGGAAGGCAAGACTGCCACGTGGCGGTGGTCGGACAACCGGATCGAGGCCCGGCTGAAGGACGGCGGCCTCCGCCTCAACGCGAAGACCACGTTTCAGGACGGCAGCACCGCCTCCCTCAAGGCCGCCCTGAGCAACTGCGGCGATTTCCGCAAGCCGGAGCAGATGCCGCTTTCCGGCAAGGCGGCGGTCAACATCATGGACATCGCCCCGCTGACCCAGCTCACCGGTTACGCAGTGCAGACGCAGGGCGGCTTCGGCGGCACAGTTGACCTGCACGGCACCGCCCTTCATCCGAGAATGAACGGGGTGCTGGCACTCAAGCAGGGACTGAGCGGCGCGGGCAAGATTCATGTTCCAGCAGCCGGGATTGATCTGCGCGAGCTGCGGCTGGCAGTGGCCGGCGACGGCAGTCACAACCAGTTTGATCTCACGGCCCGTTCTGGCCCAGGCCTGCTGCGGGCAAAGGGCACGGTCAGCCGCAATCTCACGCTGCAAAAGCCGCAGATCGAGGCGGGGTTCAGCATCACCGGCGAAAACTTCCAGGCCGCCGCGCTGCCGGAATACAACGTGCTCATCAGCCCCGATCTCAAGCTGCGGCACAGCGGCAAAGGGACGGTTCTCAGCGGCAGGATTGCCGTGCCCAAAGCGAAGATCGCCCCAAAGGGCTTCAGCGGCGCGGTTTCCTCATCCAAAGATGTGGCGGTGGTGGACGGCGAGGACGGCCCGGCGGCCAACAGCCTGCCTTTTTCCGCATCCGTCGCTTTGGACATGGGCAAGAAAGTGGAAGTGGACGCGTTCGGCTTCAAAGGCTTTCTTGACGGCGGCCTGAAGATCAGCGCCAAGCCGGAGCAGACCGTCACCGCCCTTGGCGCGATCTATCTTCGCGACGCTTCCGTGGATTTCGAGGGAGTCGCCCTCCAGCTCAATGAGGGGCGCATCTTCTATCAGGGCGGCCCGATTGACCAGCCCGGCTTGGACATCCGCGCCTCCAAGACCGTGAACAAGGTCGAGGCGGGCATCCATCTCACCGGCGGCGTGGATGACATGAACATCAAGCTCTTTTCCGACACGCCGATGGAGGATTCGGAAATCCTCTCCTGGCTGCTCTCCGGCCAGAACAGCATGTCCAGCAGCCGGGACGGCAACGCCGCGCTCTCCCCTGCCGCCGCCGCCTTGAGCAAGGTGGGCGGCGGCGCGCTGCTCAAATCGGTCAATCCGCTGGCCGCCCTTGACATGGAGGATTTCCTTGATGTGAGCATCGGCGGCGGCAAGGAGGCCTCCGATGTTTCCTTGGTCATGGGCAAGGAAATCTACAAAGACCTCTACCTCAGCTACGGCAAGGATCTCACCGGCGAGGGCGGCTCGTTCAAGGCCCGCTATGATCTTCTTTACGGCTTTTCCATTGAAACGGAGACCACATCCAAAACCACCGGGGCGGATTTGATCTGGTCGCTGGAAAAGTAGCCGGGCTATTTCTCAAAGAGATTCGCCAGCCCGCCCAGCACTGAGCCTTCGCCGACTCCGCCGCCGCCGGTCTGCGGCGCGGCGGCCCAAATTCGTCCGGCCAGGCGCGAGAAAGGCAGGGACTGGAGCCAGACATGGCCCGGCCCGCGCAGGGTGGCGAAGAAAAAGCCCTCGCCGCTGAAGACCGCTGATTTGACATTGCCGACAAACTCAATGTCATACTGCACGGTCTGGGTCAGGGCGACAAGGCAGCCGGTGTCCACCCGCAGGCTCTGCCCGGCGGCCAGCTCGCGCTCGACAATGGTGCCGCCAGCATGGACAAAGCAGAGGCCGTCGCCGTCCAGCCGCTGCATGATGAAGCCCTCGCCGCCAAAGAGGGCCACGCCGATTTTCTTCTGGAAGGCGATGCCCACGGAAACGCCCTTGGCCGCGCAGAGGAAGGCATCTTTCTGGCATATGATCCGGTTGCCATATTTGCTCAGGTCCAGCGGAATAATTTTGCCGGGATAGGGCGCGGCAAAAGCGGCCCGGCCCTTGCCGGAGCCGGTGTGGGTGAAGACGGTCATAAACAGGCTTTCGCCGGTGAGCAGCCGCTTGCCCGCGCCGAGCATCTTGTCAAAAAAACCGCCGGACTGCGAGGCCGTCGAGCCGTCGCCGAAGACAGTGTCCATGCGGATGCCGTCGGTCATGTGCATCATGCTGCCTGCCTCGGCGATCACGCTTTCCTGCGGATCCAGCTCGATTTCAACAAACTGCATTTCATGGCCGAAGATTTCATAATCAATCTCGTGTGCATGGCGGCCTGTCACCGGCGGCGGCGCCTGCGCTGCCGCAGCAGAACCGGGATCAGCCAGTTCCGGCACATTTTCAACCGCCTGCCAGTCGCTGAAGCCCTCGCGCCAGACCAGCGTGGCGCGGCTGAACTGCCCGGAGCGCAGCCCGGCCAGCAGCTGCTGCTGGGAAAAAGGGCCTGTGGTTTGGCCGTTGACGGCCACGTGCCAGTTGTACATGATCGCACCTCCTGCAATTGGGTAAATCATGCCGCGCATGAAGGGAACACCCCGTTTTTTCTCGAACACTGCGCGGCTTTCCGATAAATCAGCATGGCTTCACTATACAGCATCCCCCCGGTTGGAATGCAAGTTTTTTCCCAGCAGGACAGCAGTCCGGCTTAAAATCATTGATTTTATCTGTCAAGCAGGGTACCCTCTACCGTTCAAGGGAAAAAACAATATCCGAATTTCATCATGGCCCAATTCCTCAATACGATGGAACTTAACTTGCTGCTGGAACGGCTGATCAAGGAAGCAAAAGAGCAGCTTGTTCTCATCAGCCCGTATCTCAAGCTGAACGACCGGATGAGGGAGCTGCTTCAGGACAAGCGCGGCCAGCTCGCTGAGATCAGAATCGTGTACGGCAAGCAGGAGCTGCATGACAGCGAACGTCAATGGCTGGTCGGGCAGCAGCATATCAAGATCAGTTTCTGCAAGAATCTTCATGCCAAATTCTATTTAAGCGAGCTGTACTGCATCGTCACCAGCATGAATTTGTACGATTTCAGCCAAGTGAACAATAATGAGGCAGGCATTGGCGTTCATAGGACACAAGACAAGCTGGTCTATGTCGATGCCTGCAAAGAAGCGCAGCGGCTGGTTCGCATCAGCGAAGATATGAAAATTACGCCAAGCAATATTCCGCAGCAAAAAAATGGAACTCCTTCTGCATCAGCACAAGGTTTTGATTATGCGAAGCTGACCACAACAAGGCTCGCTGCTTATGTCGGGAAAAGCACACATGATATGTTTCGCCTGTTGATCAAGCATGGATGTTTGCAAATAGTTGACGGAAAGGAAGAGCTGACAGAAAAAGGGCGAACAAAACTGGGCGGTGAGAAAAGGATGGGACGAGATGGAACTTATTATTTCCTTTGGGATAAATCTAAAGTGAAAAAACAATAGATTTTTTTAGCTGGCAACTATTGAGTTACCCAATGGCTAAAAACTGTCCAACCGGTTAGCAGCTTTCTCGCACACGCCGCAGCGGCGGCAGCGCGAGGTTTCGCAGGGCGGGGTGGCTTCAGCCTTCAGCGCTTTTTCCAGCTCCCGGCGCAGGTAATTTTTGCTGATGCCCTGATCAAGCACGTCCCAGCAGAACAGCTCGTCCGCCGCTCTGGGCCGGACAGCATACTGCCACGCGGACAGGCCGTGCGCCTTCATCGCCTGTTTGAACGACAATTTTCCTGTGCCGATGTCCAAAAGCGCAGGGGCAATGCGGCGGTCGGCGCGGGCGAACACCGCCTGCGGCAGAACGCTTTCCGGGCGGTCGGCCTTGAACTGGAGATTGTCCAGCCCAGCCACACCGTTTTTCAAATACTTGATCGCGCTGTTCAAACGCAGCAGAGCCGCCTTATCGCTCCCCTCGTCCGCGCCGCCAAAGGAAAGATATTGGAAGGGAGTCCACGGCTTGGGCACAAAACTGTTGACGGAAAGAACAAGCTCGCAGAGCCGCCCTTTTTTTCGGCCAATCGGCAGCATCGTCTCCCGCACTTTCCGCACTAATTGAATGAATTCGTCGAGATCACCTTTGCTTTCCGTGGGCAGGCCGACCATGACATAAAGCTTGAGGGTGAAGATGCCCGCCTCGGTCAGCGCGGCGGCGGCGGCGAGAATGTCTTCTGCGGCCAAGCCCTTGTTGATCACCTGCCGCAGACGCTGCGAGCAGCCGTCCGGGGCGATGGCCGCTGATTTGAGCTTGGAGCTGGAGAGCAGCTCAAGCAGGCGGGGCGAAATTCGGTCGGCTCGGAGCGAGGAAAAAGAGAGGGCGCAGCCAGTTTCGCTGAGAAAAGCGGCAATGCGGTCGAGCGTGGCCGGGTCGGCCATTTCCATGCCCAGCAGTCCGGCGCGGTCAACGCCTGCGGGCCGCTGCGCCAGTCCGGCCAGCACCGCCTCCGCGTCCCAGAGCCGAGGCGGGCGGTAGATGAAGCCTGCGGCGCAGAAACGGCAGCCCCGGCTGCAACCGCGCCCCAGCTCGGTCATGTGCATGTTCAGCTCGGCTTCCGGCGACAGCAGCTCGGAATGCGCGGCCTGATCTGCGGTCGTCACGGCGGCCCGGCGCACACGCTGCGGCAGGCCCGGCGCGGCGGATATTTCCCGCACCCTGCCCTCGTCGTCATAACGGAAGCTGTAGCCGCCCGGCACGTAACAGCCGGGAATCGTCGCGCCGATCTCGTGCAGCAAATCGCGCCGGTCTCTGCTGACTGCGGCAAGCAGTTTCAGCAGCAGCTGCGGCAGCACGGCCTCTGCCTCGCCGATCACCATCAGATCGGCAAAAGCGGCCAGCGGCTCCGGGTTCATAAAGACCGCGACACCGCCGAAGATCACCAGCGGGCTGCCGGGCGCAGGCGGGCCGCTGCGGGCAGTCGCGTAGGGCGGAATACCCCCTGCGGCCAGCATCGCGGCCAAACGGGGATAATCCTGCTCAAAGCTGATCGAGCCGAAAACAAAGGGGAAATCAGACAGAGTCCGGTCGGATTCTAACGAGCGGAACGGTTCTTGATCTTGCGGATAAACAAAACGCTCGCAGACGATTTCGTCCGCGCTGTTCAGCAGGCGGTAAACGATCTGGCAGCCGAGATTTGAGACGGCCAGCGGGTAGATGTTGGGATAAAGCAGGGCCGCAGGCTGGCGGCCCGTCCATCGTTTGCGGACTGTGCCGGTCTCGGTTGCAAGGAGAGGATGCAAGGGAGCGGCGGCAGGCAGAACTCAGCTCGCTTTCTTGCGGATGTAGGCTGGCTCGTCCCACTCGGCCAGATCGTTCTGATCGTCGAAGACCGGGGCAGGCATAGGCCGCATTCCCTTCGGGGCCGGATTGGGCCGGGCAAAGCTGACCGCCCGCCGCTCCAAGGCCGGCTCCGGCTCCTGCAACAGCGGATCCGCCTTGCGTCCGGCGCGGCCCATCGCGTCCAGCTCAGAGATGGTGTCGCCTTCCTCGCGCCGGGCGATGCCGGTGGCGATCACCGTCACCCGCAGCTCGTCGCCCATGTTCTCGTCGAACAGGGCACCGATGATGATGTTCGCGTCCTCGTGCGCCTTGTCCTGAATCAGGGCCGAGGCCTCCATGAATTCGTTCATAGTCATCGAGCTGGTGGCCGAAATGTTGATCAGGATGCCCAGCGCGCCGTCAATGCCCACGTCTTCGAGGAGCTGGTTGTCAATGGCCCGTTTGGCCGCCTCGGCGGCGCGGTTCTCGCCGGAAGCTGCGCCGGAACCCATGATCGCCGGGCCGACTTCCTTCATGACCGTCTTCAGGTCGGCGAAGTCAACGTTGATGTGGCCGGGCAGATTGATCAAGTCGGTGATGCCTTTGACCGCTTGCAGGAGGACATCGTCGACCATCTTCATCATCTCCACCATGGTGGAGTTCTTCTGCATCAGACCGAGCAGGCGGTCGTTGGGCACCGTGATGATGGTGTCTGAATTTTTCTTCAGCTCCTCCCAGCCCGCCTCAGCGTTTTTCATCCGCTTTTTGGCTTCAAAGTAGAAGGGCTTGGTGACCACGGCCACGGTCAGCGCGCCCTGCTCCTTGCTCAGTCTGGCGATCACCGGCGCGGCGCCGGTGCCGGTGCCGCCGCCCAGCCCGGCGGTGACAAAGACCATGTCCGCGTCGGCGATGGCACTGCTCAGATCATCCAGACTTTCTTCGGCCGCCTTCCGTCCGACTTCAGGAGACGCGCCCGCGCCCATGCCCTTGGTCACGTTCGGGCCGAGCTGGATGCGGATGTCCGCCCGCGACTTCTCCAGTGCCTGCATGTCAGTGTTGGCGGCGATGAACTGCACTCCGGCCAGCCGGTGCTCGACCATCGTGTTGATGGCGTTGCCGCCGCCGCCGCCGACTCCGATCACCTTGATCGTCGCCACAGGTTTTTCTTCTCTATAGGACATGCTTCCCTCTCAAACATTTCGCGCCTGCTGCATTGTCAGTCCAGCCCATTGTACCGCCGCCCCGACCGCCGCTCAATGCTAAATAATATTTTTGAGAAAATTTTTCAAGCGCGTGATCACATTGCCGCTCTCGGCGGGCTGAACGCTGCGGGCCGTGCTGCCGTAGAGCACCAGCCCGACCGCCGTGGTGCAGCGGGGCGATTCAATGTCCTCCACCCGGCCGCCCACGCCCTGCGGGCAGCTCACCCGCACCGGCATGTCGAAAATCTGCTCGGCCAGCTCGACGATGTTGGCTAAAAGGGCGGTGCCGCCGGTGATGACCATGCCCGCGTTGATCCGATTCCTATACCCGGAGCCGCAGATTTTCTTGTTCACCACCTGAAGAATTTCCTCAATCCGGGCTTCAAGGATTTCCACCAGCACCTTCTGCGAGACCTTGCGGGCCTTGCGGTCGCCGACGGTCGGCACTTCGATGATGTGATTTTCCTTGATCAAGGAGGACAGCGCGCTGCCGTAGCGGTACTTGAGCTGCTCGGCCTCTTGCAGCGGAGTGCGCAGGCCGACGGAAAGGTCGTTGGTCAGGTTGTTGCCGCCAAGCGCCAGCTCCCAAGTGTATTTGATCGTGCCGTTGCAGAAAACAGCCAGATCGGTGGTGCCGCCGCCGATGTCTAAAAGGGCCACGCCCAGCTCCATCTCGTCCGGGGTCAGCACCGCCTTGGACGAGGCCACTGACTCCAGCACCACCTCGGCCACGTTCAGTCCGGCCCGGTTGCAGCTGGTGATCAGATTGTGCAGCGAAGTCACGTCGGCAGTGACAATGTGAACATTGGTGGCCAAACGCACCCCGGTCATGCCGAGCGGATTCTGAATGCCGGTGTGGTCATCCACCATGTATTCCTGCGGGAGCACATGGATGATCTGCTGGTTGTCGGAAACCTTGACCGTCTGCGCGGCCTGAATCACCGCGTCAATCTCGCGCTGGCGGATCTGCTGATTGTTGATGGCGATGATGCCGGGCGAATTGAAGCCTTTGACGTGAGTGCCCGCGATGCCGACATACACCGTCTCGATATCGCAGCCCGCCATGTCCGAAGCGCTGTCCATGGCCTGACGGATCGCCCGCACTGTGGACTCGATGTTGACCACCACGCCTTTCTTCATGCCCGACGAGGCCGCAGTGCCCACGCCGATGATGTCCACGCTGCCGTCAGGAAAAACCTCGCCGATCACGGCGCAGATTTTGGTCGTGCCGATGTCCAGCCCGGCGACCAGCTCGCCGGAACCGGTCTCCCGCAGCGGCCTGATCTCCCCGACATCTTCGGCTGCCGCTGTTTCTTCTTTTATATCCAGATCTTCCATGACACGCTCCGCTTATGGCTCCAGCTTGACCACAAGAATGCGGCCAGACTGGTAATCCATGCGAATTTCTCTGACATTTTTAATTTTATCTTTATGATACAGCAAGTTCAGCAGTTTGACGAGCTGATAATATCTGGACTTGATTCTACCATATCCCAGATGAATAGGAAAGGGCCGTTCCGTCAGATATGCAATAATTTCCCCGTTCCGGCTCAGATGCAGCTCAGATAGGGCCTGCAAAGGCAGGCCGGGATCGCCCTGCGCGGCCAGCTGAAAAAACTGAAGCGCCGCTGCGGCAGGGCCGTCGGCAAGACTGGCTCCCGGCGGCAGGTCAAGACCTGTCAGCACAGGAAAATCAACATCTTGGCCCGGCTCAACCGGAGCGAAGACCGTGCCGTTCTGATCCACATAATGCAGTCCTTTTTCCAGATTGATCAGCACCAATGGCCGCCGCTCTTGCACCAGCACATGCAGAGTGTCCGGCCAGAAACGCCGGATGCTGACCGTGTCGATCCACGGATGGCGGCGGACGCGCTCTTCCGCCTCAGGCAGGCTGATCTCGAACAGCGGCCCGCCTGGACGAAGATCGGCCAGAGCCAGAAGCTCTTCCTCGCGCACAATCCGGCAGCCCTGCACATTGATCTGCCGCAGCTGGAAAGTTCCAGAACGCTCCACGGCCTGCCAGCCGCGCAAGAGCGTCAGTCCCAGCAGCACAGTCAGCAGCAGCGCCAGCACCGCCGTTTTGGACAGGCGCAGGAGCTGCTGTCCTGCTGAAGAGCTGCTGCCAAGACTGCTCCCGTTTTTTCCGTAAGGGCCGTTCCTGACTGGCGGCGCGTTCCAGCTTTGCCCGGTCACAGCGGTGCGGAAGCGGCGGAACGCGCTGGAATGACTTGGCCGGACCCGCCGGTAGCGGCTGCTTGGGCCGCGCGGCCTGCTCACTGGCATGACTCATCCCGGATGATTTTCACTTCTGGCTCCAGCCGGATGCCGAAGCGGGCGAAAACTTCAGCCTGCACCTGTTCTGCCAGCGCGAGGATGTCCGCCGCTGTTGCGTCGCCGGTGTTGACGAGGAAATTGCCATGCACCGGTGAGATCATCGCCGCGCCGCAGCTCGCGCCTTTCAGCCCGGCAGCCTCAATCAGCCTGCCTGCGAAATCGCCGGGCGGATTTTTGAAAAACGAGCCTGCCGAAGCCGCGCCCGCAGGCTGCTTGCCTTTTCTGCGCTCCAGATATGCGGCGCAGCGGCTGCGGATCTGTTCCGGCTCATCAGCAGTCAGGCGGAACCATGCCGCCGTGAGAATGCTGCTGCCGAGTTCGCCGTCCGCCAGAGCCAGATTGCGGTAGCTCAAACGTAATGCGTCCACTGAAATCTGCCGGATACGGCCATCTTTGTCAACAAGTTCAATCGCAAAAAGCAGTGCGCCGGTTTCTTGGCCCCAAGCCCCGGCGTTCATCCGCACTGCCCCGCCGACAGAGCCGGGTATGCCGGCCAAAAATTCCAAGCCAGCCAAACCTTGCCCGCCGCACCAAGAAACCAGCTTGCCCAAAGCGCAGCCTGCTCCGGCCTTGACAAGGGCAAAATCCGGGCCGCGCTCCTGCACGGCAAGGGCGTTGCATTCGCCTTTAAGGCGGATGATTGCGCCAGAATACCCGCTGTCGGTCACGAGAAGATTGGAGCCACGCCCGATGACGAGGAATTTAATTTCCTCGTCAGTCAGCAAGGCGAGCAGGCGGCGCAGCTCCTCGATTGATTGCACATCAATCAAAGCCGCTGCCGTGCCGCCCGCCCGCAGGGTGCAGCATTCGCTCATTGGCGCGTCGAAGCGCAGTTCCGTCAAACCTGCTGCTGTCAGCAGTCTGCGCTGGTGCTCGTTCATAAGATCTCCTGCATAAATCAACAAGCCAAGGAAGAATGCTGCTCGTTTGTCAAGGAGTTTGGCTCGGCAAGAAAGGAGTTCAGCTTGGCCAAACTGCTTTCTTAGTCGGCAGCAAAGAAGTTTGGCCGACTCAAACTCCTTTTCAGGTCGGCAGAGCTTCTTTGCTGCTTAGCCAAACTCCTTTGTTACTCGGCCAGACTCCTTTTCTGCCGAATACAACTCCTTTGCAAGTCGATAGAACTCCTCTTTTGCCAAGCTGAACTCCTTTTCTATCGAGTATAACTCCTTTCCAAGTCGTCAGGACTCCTCTTTGACCAAGCCGAACTCCTTTGCCAGCGAGCAGGAAAGGAGCATCAACTCAGGGTGATGGAAAAAATACCGCAACAGAAGAAGCCGCTTCACTCTCTGCTGCAACCTGATTATTTAGAGCTTTGTGAGGTCTTTCCGCTCCAGCAGCTCCAAAAGCTGCTCGCCGATTTGAACGATGCTGCCCGCGCCCAAAGTCAGCACCAGATCGCCCGGCTCGATAAAATCGCAGAGATCTGCGGGAAGCGTGGCTAAATTGCTGTGATGATGCGCCTGCCGCTGGCCGTGCTGTTTCATCGCTTCCAGCAGAGACGCGCTGCTCACGCCCTCGATGGGCTGTTCGCTGGCCGCGTAAATGTCAGTCAGAATCAGCACGTCGGCCCGGTAAAAGGCGGTGGCGAACTCGTTGAACAAGCCCTTGGTGCGGGTGTAGCGGTGCGGCTGGAAAACCACCACCAAGCGGCGGTCAGGCCAGCCGTCGCGGATTGCGTCGAGCGTGGCGCGGATTTCGGTCGGATGATGGCCGTAGTCGTCCACAACGAGAATGCCCTGCTTCTCGCCCTTGATTTGCAGCCGCCGCTGCACGCCCTCGAATTTCTCCAAGGCATGGGCGATGACCGGAAATTCAATCTCCAGCTCCAAGGCCACAGCAATGGCGGCCAAGGTGTTGAGAATCACATGCCGACCTGGTGAATTGCGCCGCACACGGCCCAGCTCCTTGCCCCGGAAATAGACGGAGAACTCGCTGCTCAGACCTTTGCGTTCAATCTTGGCGGCATGCAGATCGGCCTGCTCAGTTAGGCCATAGGTGATTTTACGCCGCTGAATCTGCGGCAAAAGGCTGGTAACGTTCGCGTCATCCAAGCAGAGCACCGCCGCGCCGTAAAAGGGAATGCGGCTGATGAATTCGAGGAAGGTCTCTTTGATGTGATCGAGATCGCGGTAATAATCCACGTGCTCCAGATCAATGTTGGTCACGACCTCAATCACCGGCGAGAGCTTGAGGAAGGAGCCGTCGCTCTCGTCCGCCTCGGCGACGAGGAATTCGCCCTCGCCGAGATGGGCGTTGCTGCCGCCGAAGCAGTCCACCTTGCCGCCCACAGCCACAGTCGGATCAAGACCCGCCTCATGCAGCACCGCCGCAATCAGCGAGGAGGTGGACGTTTTGCCGTGGCTGCCCGCGACCGCGATGCCGTATTTTTTCAGGCGCATCAGCTCGGCCAGCATCTCGGCCCGCTGGATCACCGGAATCTGCTGCTCGCGGGCGGCTAAAACTTCAGGGTTGTCCGTCGCCACAGCAGAGGAGACCACGACCACGTCCGCGCCCTCGACCCAGCCTGCCTGATGGCCTTGATGGATGATGCCGCCGACAAGCTGAAGGCGGCGGGTGATGTCCGAGCCGCGCAAGTCCGAGCCGCTGACTTTATAGCCAAGATAGAGCAGCAGCTCGGCGATGCCGGACATGCCAATGCCGCCAATGCCGACGAAATGAATGTGCTTGTTTTTTTTGTACATGAAATCGTTCTGTCGAAAGGGCTGACGCAGCGGCCTGCCTTTGCAAATTTTTTCGTTAACGCCATGCGGGCGGCTGAAATTTCCGCCGCAAAATTCCGGCCTGTTTTCCTATACCTCAGCAGGCCGCCGCCCGCAACAGAATAACGCGCGCCGCCCGGACGGCGCATGGCTGTCTGTGTCATTCTTTTGATGCGAAAACGGCAGAATGCTTTGTCCTCGTTCGGTTTCAAAACGCCGCTGTTCTTTTCCTGCTTGCCCTTCCCCGCAGCCATGCGGTACATTTCCCACCATGGAACCATTGCTCGCGATTGACAATCTCACACTTTCTTTCCGCGCGGACGCAGAGGCGGGCGGCGGCGAGGTGCTGCACGGCATAAGCCTCAGCATTGCGCCGGGCAGCACCCACGCCCTTGTCGGCGAGTCAGGCTCCGGCAAATCGGTGGCCGCGCTGTCGGTACTCCGCCTGCTGGAGGACGTAAGCGAGGTGCGCATGGGCGGGCGCATCCTCTTCAAGGGACGGGATCTGCTCCGTCTGAGCGGCAGAGAGATCCGGGCAGTGCGCGGCAATGAGATCGCCATGGTCTTCCAGGAGCCGATGACCTCGCTCAATCCGGTGCTGACCATTGGGCGGCAGCTCATGGAGCCGCTGCTGCTGCACCGGCGGATGAGCAAGGAGGAGGCGCGCGCGGAGGCGGTCAGCCTGCTTGCCCGCACCGGCATTCAGGAGCCGGAGAGCAAGATCAGCGCCTGTCCGCACCAGCTCTCCGGCGGGCAGCGGCAGCGGGTGATGATCGCCATGGCCCTGGCCTGCCGCCCTGCCCTGCTCATCGCCGACGAGCCGACCACCGCCTTGGACGTGACCATCCAGGCCCAGATCATTGACCTGATCAAGGACGTGCAGCGCGAGTTCAACATGGCCGTGCTGCTCATCACCCACGACCTGCCCCTTGTGCGCAAGGCGGCGGAGACGGTCTCCATCATGCGCAAAGGCCGCATCGTTGAGCAGGGCGGCGCCGAGGCGGTCTTCGCCGCGCCGAAGGAGGATTACACCCGCAAACTGCTGGCCTCCATTCCGCAGGAACGCAAGGCGCCTGCTGCGGCAGGCGGCGCGCCCTTGGTCACCATCGAGCGGCTGACCTGCTCCTTCACCGTGAAAGAGCGGCGCCAAGGGCTGTTCCGGCGGCAGGTCAGCCAGTTCAAGGCCGTGGACGACATCAGCCTGACCATCCGCCGGGGCACAACGCTGGGCATCATCGGCGAGTCAGGATCCGGCAAGAGCACCCTCGCCCTCTGTCTGCTCGGCCTGACTCCTTTTCAAGGCGCAATCCGCCTCCGCCGCGACGACGGCCAAGACATTCTCCTCTCCAGCCTGAGCAGCCGCCAGTTCCGCCCGCTGCGCCGCCACATGCAGATTGTTTTTCAAGATCCCTTCTCATCACTTTCGCCGCGCCTGACTGTGGAACAGATCATCGGGGAGGGCTTGCAGGTGCATGAGCCGCAGCTGCGCAGGAAGGAACGTCAGGAGCTGGTGGCGCAGGCTCTGCGCGAGGTGGAGCTTGAGCCGGACATGGCCGGGCGCTTCCCGCACGAGTTCTCCGGCGGCCAGCGGCAGCGCATCGCTATCGCCAGAGCCTTGATCCTCAAGCCGGAGCTGCTCATCCTCGACGAGCCGACCTCCGCGCTTGATGTGACCATTCAGGCCCAGATCATCGCCCTGCTGCGCGAAGTGCGGCGGCGGCATGGTCTCACCTGCATCTTCATCACCCATGACCTGCGCGTGCTGCGCTCCTTGGCCGACGAGCTGGCCGTGATGAGCCAAGGCAGAATCGTTGAATCCGGCCCGGCGGCCCGCATCTTCTCCACGCCTGAGCATGACTACACGAAGCAGCTCCTGCGGGCCGCGTTTTATGGGTGAGATTGGCATATGACAGCGTTAGAGATAGTTCTTGCAGTTTACCGGATATTCATTGCAAAAAATGGCAGTAATGGCATTCCAGTTTCTCTTACGGAAAAATTGAGCATTGGAACTGTGCAAGATGACCCTTTCGACAAATGGGTCGAACAGGAGTTAAAAACCTGCCTGCCAGAATATTTTGAAATTTTTCACTCTGGCGCATTGACCACACCGGATTTAATTATTCGTGACAGGAAATCTGGCGTAATAATCGGATTGGAAATCAAAAAATTGATTCAGAAGGCCAGCGGCAGCGATTCAAGAGGGATGACTATTGATTAAAACAGCTGTTTTCCATGCGGGTCAGCTATGGTCAAGATTAGGGATGAAACGATAGTAATTCCATACTTTTATTTTTTCGCCCTTCTTGACAGTGCGAGCAAAAACATAGTCACCCTTATTGTTATGGACGGAGATTTTCTAAATTATGATTTCGCTTTGCATAAAGAATCAAAATATTCAAACTATACAGAATACAATCATGGGCCATACGCTGAAGGTTCTGTCCGGCATAGAAAAATGTACACCTACCCTAATCCGCTGAATGCGAAAATAACTGCATTTCACTTGCGTCAAATTTTAGTTGGTAAAAAATCTGATTTTGAAAAAATTAGGAGTTACGCAGTTGGTAAAAATCAGTTAACCTATCAGGATGAATAAATCCAAAGTAAGTGAGTACGATTATATTAATTTTTTAATCGGCACTCAGCGAGTTTATAGCAGCGCCGAAGCGGAGCGGGTCAGTCCTGA
>NZ_JBLWEM020000005.1:0-50272 GCF_048287365.2 Candidatus Electronema sp. JC
GGTTGCAGACTGTCAGAAAAACAGCGATAATGAAACTGTCCCGGTCCATGGCGCGCTCCTTGTGAATATGGCTTAGATACCGCTATTCTACAGGATGCGCCCCATGGATCGGGCATTTTTTTTAAGAGTTGCACATTAGGTCTCGGTTTCAACATAAACCGGCTGGCCGTTCAGCTCAAATTCGATCAGTTTTTTTCATCAGAGCATTCCTGCAAGAGATAAAGAAGGTTCAGTTCTCTTTTGCCAGCACTGCTTCCAATTCGGCAATAAACTCGTCCGGCGTGTAAATTCGGCCTCGTTTGAACGGATGCACCCTCACGCTGCCGCCTTCCGGGAAGACCACACGGAAGTTCGGATAGCCTCTCACGCCATATTTCATGGCGATGAGATTTTCCTTCCCGCCGTCTTCCGGGTTGATTTTCACCCGGTAATAGGAGGCGAGGAACTGCCGCACCTTGCTGTTGTCAAGCAGCTCTGATTGCAACCGCTTGCAATACCCGCACCAGTCAACATGGAACAAGAGGAAGAACGGCTTTTCCTCGTTCTTCGCCCCTTCATAAATTTCTTCATATCCCGATGCCTTGCTGTGCCAAGTATTGGCACTCAGGGCAAATGCAGCTTTGCCGGAAAGCAGCATGACGGCTGCGGCGGCCAGCAGGAAAGAATGTCGTAAATTGATCGCTTTTCAAGGAGATAAGAGTTGTCGGATCTGCTCAAAATGCCGCCCCACCTGCTCCGGGTGGTGGGCATCGGAGCCAGGAATCAGGGCGATGCCCATTGCCGCCGCCCGACGGATGATTTCCGCTCCGGGATACGGCGCAGGCCGGACCGCATAGCCGGAGGTGTTGACCTCCAAGGCGATGTTTTTGCCGCGCAGCAGCTCCAGCAGCTGGCTGATCTGCGCCTGATGGCGGGCAGTCAGGCGGATGTTCGGCAGGTGGCGCAGGGCCGCGTCAAGGTGGCAGAGCTTGTCGCAGGGAATCTCGCCGCAGGCTTCGATCAGGCTGGCGAAATACGCCTCCAGCACCTTGTCCGCGCCGACCTCGATCAGCGCGTCAATATGCTCCTGCCTGCTGCTCAACATGTTGAGATGACGGCTGCCGTCAAAATAAAAATGGCAGGACAGCCCCCGGTGCTCGAAGGGAAACCGGGCCAATGTGGCCCGCAGCTCATCCGCCGCCAGCGCGTTCCAGCCGATCTCTACTCCCAGCTGCACCTCGATCTGGCCTGCATATTTTTTTTTCAGCCGGAAGCCTTCTTCAAAATACTGCGCAAACAGCTCCGGGGTCAGCCAGATTTGCTGCTCATAGATCAGGCCGCATTCCAGATGCTCCAAAAAGGTCATGGACTGCAAGCCCCTGCTGACGGCTGCGCGCACATAATCCTCCATTTCGCCGGAGGCGTGATTGCAGAGCTTGGTGTGAATATGGTGGTCGCCGCTGAGGTCGACAGGAGAAAAAACAGGCATGAGCGGAAATGAAAAAAAGACCTCAGCCGCCGCAGAAGGACGGCTGGGGAAGGGTGGAAATCAGGCGTTCCCTTTGGGGAAGAAATGAATCACGCCGTCAATCTCCGAGGTGTCGCAGATGTCGCCAAACTCCATCTCGAAATTGAACATGTCGGCGAACTCGTTCATCTCCATGGAAAAGGCCGGGCCGTCAGGAAGATGATAGACCAAGGTCTCCACCTTGCTGAAGTCAATCGGACGGGCAAATATTTTCTTCATGTATTTTCCGTTGATGGGAACCTTGACAGGGCGGCAGCCGCCCCTGAAACATGCGTCTAAAAAGATTATAGTTTCTTTTGCCGAAAAAGCAAGTCCTGTCCCGGCTGGCCCGGAAACAGGCGGGCAGGGCAAGTTTCGTTTGACAGCGCCCCTGCTGATGGTAATATGCTGAAAAAGGTCATGCAGACGCGGAGGAGGACGCTCCGCCGGAAACCCATCAGAACAGGAACAACCATGAGCGACAGCAACGGCGGCGGGATCAAGAGGGAATTTCTCCAGTCAACCACGGACAAGAACCCCTCGCACATTCTGCCGGAGAAATTGAGCCTTGACTCTCCGCTGCAATTTGAATGCCATCCGGGAGTCAGCTGCTTCACAGCCTGCTGCCACAACATCCAGATCGTGCTGACCCCCTACGACATCCTTACCCTGCGGCGGCGGCTGAATCTGTCGGCCCATGAGTTCCTCACGAGCTACACGGAACCAACGTATCTGGAAAAGACCGACATGCCGGGCGTGCAGATCAAGCTGACCGGCGAGAAAAACGGCTGCCCTTTTGTCACTCCGGAGGGCTGCACGGTCTATTCCGACCGGCCCACGGCCTGCCGTTACTATCCAGTGGGCATGGCCGATTTTCATGAAGGCGGCAAGGAAGGGAGCGAGGACAAATTTTTCTTTTTGGTCAAAGAGCCGCACTGCAAAGGCTTTGAGGAGCCGAAGCGGTGGACCATCGGCGAGTGGCGGGCCGATCAGGGCGTGGATCTCCGCGACGAGATGAACAAGGAATGGCTGCGGCTGGTGATGCGGCGCAAGTCCTTCAGCCTCCAAGCCAGTCTCTCTGAGGCGGCGCAGCGGATGTTCTTCATGGCCTCCACGGATTTAGATCATTTCCGCTGCTTCATCTTTGAAAGCTCGTTCCTCAAGACCTACGAAATCGACCCGGAAACTGTGGAGAGCATCCGGCAGGACGACGAGGCCCTGCTGCGCTTCTCTTTCAAGTATCTGGCCAACGTGCTCTTTGGCGCCGAAGGGCTGACGATGAACAAGGCCAAGGTGATGGAAAAGGCGGAGGCGATGAAAAAGGAGCAGGAGCAGAACCTGCGCCGGATTGAAGAGGACTACAAGCAGCTCAAGGCCGAGCGCGAGCAGATGAAAAAGGCGCAGGAGGCAGGCAAGTCCTGAGCCGCCCGGCGGAGCGGGAGGCTGGACAGGCTCCCGCTCAGGCCAGCTGCATCCGCACCAACCCCCGCACTGAATTGGCGGCATAAAGCTCTGCCGCCGTCCGCACCTCCTCCACCGTCAGCACCCGTTCCATTGCTTTTCCTTGCTCCAGCAGCATCCGTCGGAACGTTCCCGCCAGCAGGCCGCAGCTGACCGGCGGGGTGAAAAGCGGGCCGTTTTTCTTCAGCCGGACAAAAAGATTGCTGATGCTGCCTTCCGTCACCTGCCCGGCGGTGTTGACAAAAAGCACCTCGTAAAAGCCCTGCGCAACGGCTCTGCCGCGCTCCCGGTCGTACAGCTCGCGGCGGGTGGTTTTATGAAAGCGGTGCGAATCGGCAGGATCAATCCGTTCCTGCGAAAAAATCACCTTCGGCAGCTCCGCAGGCGGCAGCTCGTCCGGCAGCAAGACTGCATTGATGTCAAGTCTGCCGTCCCGGCAAAGCAGCAGGCGCACCCGCTGCCGCTCATGCCGCTGCGCAACAGCCGCTGTCAGCCGCTGCCGCACTGCTTCAATATCGCAGGAAAAATGAAAATAGCGGGAGGAATCCGCCAGCCGCTCCAAATGATACTCAAGAAGGAAAAAGCCGCTTCCCGGCTGCCAGAGCAGCGTTTCGATGAGCTGAAAATCCGGCTCGTTTTTGGTCAGGAAATTGCCTTTGAGCAGACATTCCGCCCATTCCTCCTCGGCCTTGGAGTCCGCGACAATGCCGGAGCCGATGCCCATTCTGCCTCGGCTCTGCGCCAGCTCCACAGTGCGGATCGGCACGTTGAAGCAGCTTTCCTGCTGGCTGGTGAAGCCGACCGCGCCGCAATAAACACCGCGCCGCTGCCGCTCCAGCTCGCGGATGATCTCCATCGTCCTGATTTTCGGTGCTCCAGTGACAGAGCCGCAGGGGAACAAGGCCTCGATCATCTGCCGAAAGGAGGGCGCGGCACCTGCCGGAATGCCGTCAATGGTCGAGGTCATTTGCAGCAGAGATTCGTAGGTTTCCACTTGGAAAAGAGCGCGGGGCGCGACCTGCCCGCCGCCGGACTCATGCAGCAGGCGGCCCAAATCGTTGCGGAGCAGATCAACGATCATCACGTTTTCGCTCCGGTTTTTCGGATCGGCTTGCAGCCGCCGCCGCCGATCCTCGTCCTCAGAATTTGTGCGGCCTCGGCGCAGAGTGCCTTTCATGGGCCGCACCCGCACTTTTTCCGTGTCGGCGCGGAAGAACAACTCTGGCGAAAAGCTGAGGATGTCCTGCCCGTTATGCCGGATCCACGCGCTGTAGCAGACCGACTGATTGCGCCGCAGGGCGCGGTAGAACGCTGCTGCCGAACCTTGAAAGGTGAAGTCGAAATGCAGCGTGAAGTTGACCTGATATGTGTCGCCAGCGCGGATGCAGTCCTGAATTTTTTCAACCGCCAGCAGGTATTCTTCCCGGCAGATGCTTGTTTGCAGATCAGAGCAGGAGAAAGAGTCTTCAGCGGCATCCATCGCGCCCGGCACTGCCCCGCTCCAGATTCCGGCCTGATGGTCAAAAATCAGCGGCTCGCTGTAAACACCCAGTACAGCCAGAGGCCTGCTGCTTTCATCGCTGAGAAAGCGGCGCAGGCGCGGCTCCAGCAAATAGCCGAATTCATAATCTAACCAGCCTGCAAGAAAAAAGCCCTGCTGCCGGAGCTGGTCAACTTGCTTGAGAAACGCGGCTGCGTCATCGCTGGAACGGCAGATCAGATGACTGCTTGGATTGAGAAAGAGGAAAGAGCGGCAGTTCTCCGCCGTCACTCTGGAGCTTTCGAGAAAAACAAAATCATCCTGCTGGGCAAGCCAAGACGTGAGACGGAGAATGTCGGCATCGCTGAAGGGCTTCAATGCGGCGCGTCAGGAATTTGCTTGCCGTGCTCCCATGTTTCTTCTTGGGACGAGCCGTCTTTGGCTGTGAAAACACCTTTGCCGTGCTTTTTACCGCCAGACCAGCTGCCGGAATATTTCGTGCCGTCAGCGTAGGTCATTGTGCCGCTGCCGTCCGGCCTGTTATCCAGCATCTCGCCAAGATATTTGTTGCCTGTCTCGGTGCTCACAGCGCAATTACGGCGGCATTGTCCGTCTTCAAATATGCCTTCTATGGTGAGAAAAAGCTTGTTTTTGGCAAGCCAAAGCAGTTTTCCCGGCGCGCTGGCCTTGCCGTCTTTGCATTCCCCTGACCACAAAACTGCTTCATCAGGAATGGGGAGCGGATTTTTGATCTGACAGCCAGTTTTCGGGTCCGCAATCCAGCCGCCTTTGGCCAGCGCAGCAGAGGGCATGGCGCAGCAAGCGAGACCGATCAACAGCAGCTGCCTCTTCACGCCAAAGCTCCGTCCTTCAGGGTCAGACAGCGGTCCATAGCTGCTGCCAGCTCCAGATTGTGCGTGACCATGACCACGGACATGGACTGCGTGCGGCACAGCTCAGTCAGCAGCTCGAAGACTTGCCGGCCGCTGGCAGAGTCAAGGTTGCCGGTCGGCTCGTCGGCCAAAAGCAGGGCGGGCTGCATGACCAAGGCGCGCGCCAAGGCCACCCGCTGCTGCTCGCCGCCGGACAGCTCGCCGCTGCGGTGCTCCAGCCGGTGGCCCAGCCCGACCTGCTGAAGCAGGCGTGTGGCCCGTTCTTTCAATTTGCCTTCCTGCTGCCGGGCGATTAGGCCGGGCATCATCACGTTTTCCAAGGCCGTGAATTCTGGCAGCAGATAATGAAACTGGAAGATGAAGCCGATGTGCTTGTTCCGGTGCGCGGCGAGCTGGTTGTCAGAGAGGCGGCGCAGGTCGCGGCCTGCAAAGAAGAGCTGGCCCTTGTCCGGCACGTCAAGGCTGCCGAGAATTTGCAGCAAGGTGGTTTTGCCGGAGCCGGACGCGCCGACGATGGCCAGCATTTCACCCCGCGCCACCTCGATGCTCACCCGGCGCAGCACCCGAACCGGATTCTCTTTCGTACCGTAATCCTTGTGAATATTGACCGCGTGCAGCAGCAGGGAGTCTGCGGCGGAGATATTCAGCTCATTCATAGCTCAATGCCTCCGCAGGCCGGATGCGCGACGCTTTCCAAGAAGGATAAAGGGTAGCGGCCAGCGTGATCAGAATGGCCGAGACAGCGATCACGGTTACGTCTATCGGCACCACTTTCACTGGCATGGTGGACATGGGATAGACATTGCTCGGCAGCTCGATGATTTTATACCGCTTGAGCAGGGCGCAGATGCTCAGGCCGAGCGTGACTCCCAGCGCGGTGCCGCCCAAGCCGATCACCGCGCCCTGATAGAAGAAGATGCGCATGATCGAGCCGGTCTTCGCGCCCATGGATTTGAGGATGGCGATGTCTTTGTTTTTCTCCATCACCACCATCACTAGCGCGCTGATGATGTTCAGGGAGGCGACAAGGATGATCAGGTCAAGGGCGATGAAGATGCCGATTTTCTCCAATTTGAGGGCGGCGAAGAGGTTCTGGTTGAGCTGCATCCAGTCGCGCACGGAATACGTCTGGCCGAGCCGCTCGCGGATGGCGGCGGCGGTCAGGTTGGCTTTGTCGATGTCCGCCACCCGCACCTCAAGGCCGTGCACGCCCTCGCCCTCAATCCCTGCCAGCCGCCGGGCGGTGTCCAAATTGACAAAGCCCATAGTCGAGTCGTATTCATACATGCCGGTGGCGAAAATGCCGCTGACCACGCAGGTCTGCACCTTGGGCAGCACGCCCATCGGCGTGAGCGGGCCGTTGGGCGAAATCAGACGGATTTTCCCGCCCTGCTGCACCCGGAGCTGGGCGGCCATCTCCTTGCCGAGCACGATGCCGGGCATGTCCTGCTGGCCGTTCAGGTCAGCCAAGCTGCCGCTGATCATTTTTGTCTCCAAACTGATCACCCGGCCTGCGCTGGCCGGATCAAGGCCGCGAACCGCGATGCCCGACGACTGGCCGCCGCCAGAGGTGATCAGGGCTTGGGCGTAGATGTAGGGCGTGGCCGCCGTCACCCCTTTGATCTGCTCCACATCCTGCCTGAGCAGCGCGGGCCGGTCGATCTCGCCGCCGAACTGCTGCACCAAGATGTGGGCGTTGATGCCGATGATCTGGTCGCGCAGGCCTTCGGTGAAGCCGGTGTAAACCGAAAGGACAACAATCAGGGCCATCACCCCGACCGCCACGCCGAGCACCGAAATCAGGGAAATCAGCGAGATGAACTTCTGCCTGCGCTTGGCGCGCAGATAGCGGAAGCTGACAAAGCGTTCAAAGGACATGGGCACTCAGCTTGGATTGGAGAGGGCGGCTGCGGCCTGCGCCGCCGCGTGAACTTGTTGCAGGGGAATGCCATGTTCCCGCGCCAGACGGGCGCAGTCTTCATATTCCGGCTTGAGGCGGCAGCAGCCGTCAGGCAGCTCCACCTGCTTCGCCCGCACCGCGCCCCACGGCGTGGCCAGCTCGACCGCCGTTCTCGGCAGGGTCATTCTGCGCTCGCTGTGAAAACGGAGGCCGATCGCGCTGGTTTCTGTCAGCAGCAGCTCTTTCAGGCGGGCGGCATGAGCGGGATCGGCAATCAGCCGGAGGAGGAAGCCGGGCCGTCCTTTTTTCATCTGCACAGGAGACAGGCTGAGATCCAGCGCGCCCGCAGCCATCATCTTTGCTGAAACATGCGGCCAGAACTCCGGGTTCCAGTCGTCAAGACAGGTCTCAATCACCTCGACCAGCTGCGCCTCCTCGACTTCCTGCCGCTGTCCGATCAGCAGCCGGAGCAGATTGGGCCTGCCGTCACGGCGGCGGCGGGTGCCTGCGCCGCAGCCGCTGCGGCTCAGGATCATCGGCGGCAGCGGGCCGAAAGAGCTGCTCAAGCCGACAGCCAAGGCCGCGCCGGTGGGGGTGACTAATTCCTGCGCCAGCAGCTCGCCGCGCACCGGCACGTTTTTGAGCAGCTCGCAGACTGCCGGGGCAGGCAGGGGCAGCTCGCCATGCGCGCAGCGCACCCAGCCGGATGCCAGCGGCAGCGGCGAGCAGACTGTCTCGCTGATGCCGAGATGATGCAGCCCGACGACCGCGCCGACAATATCAATAATCGCATCCGCCGCGCCGACCTCGTGAAAATGCACTTCGTCCACACTGCTGCCGTGGACGCGGGCCTCGGCCTCAGCCAGCCGCTGAAACACGGCCAAAGCCCGCTCTTTGACCGCCGCCGCCAAGGCTGAGTCCTCTATCAGTGCCTCAATTTCGGCCAAATGGCGGCATTTCGTGCTTTTGCTCAGATGCACCTGCGCGAGCGTCGCCCGCAGCCCGGCCTGAACAGTCTGCTTGCATTCCAGCCGCCAGCCGTCCAAATCGAGCTTGGCCAGCTCGGCCCGCAGCAGCTCCTCCGGCAGTCCGGCATCAAGCAGGGCACCGAGCAGCATGTTGCCGCTGATGCCGGAAAAACAGTCCAAATAGCAGATGTTCCTCATCGCCGGACTCAGGTGAACTGCTGGCCGACCGGCAGGCGCAGCCCGCAGATGCAGGTCTGCACGCACATCCGTTTTTTGCCCTCCGGCTGAATTTCACGGATGAGCAGATAGTCTTTGCCCGTGGCTGCTAAAATCCCGTTGCAGTCGGCGCGGCAGATGGCGCCCGGCAGCTCGCGCACGTCGCCGGGCACCACCTGCGGCTGAAAGAAGCGGAAGCGGCGACCGTCAAAAAAGCTGTATGCCGAAGGCCAGGGATCAAGGCCGCGAATCAGGCAGTGCAGCTCGCGGGCCGGACGGCTCCAGTCGAGATGGCCCTCCTCTTTGCCAAGCATGGCCGCATAGCTGGCCTGCGCCTCGTCCTGCCTGACCGCCGGAAGCTGTCCTGCTTTGAGCCGGGCGACAGCTTCAAGCAGGGTCTCGCCGCCAAGCCGGGCGAGCTTGCCCGAAAGGCTGCCGCTGGTGTCGGCAGCGTCGATCGGCAGGCGGGCGGGCAGGAGGATGTCGCCGGTGTCTATGCCCTCGTCCATCTGCATGATGGTCACTCCGGTTTCGGTCTCGCCGTTGATCAGGGCGCGCTGAATCGGCGCGGCTCCCCGGTATTTGGGCAGCAGCGAGCCATGCACGTTGATTGTGCCGAAACGGGGCAGCCGGAGCAGGCGGCCCGGCAGAATTTTGCCATAGGCGACAACGACCATCAAATCCGGCTCGAAGGCGCGGATGGTCTCAAAAAATTCCTCGGTGCGGATGGACTCCGGCTGCAAGACCGGAATCCCGGCCTGCTCGGCCAGCGTCTTGACCGGCGGCGGGCAGACCTTCCGGCCCCGGCCTTGGCAGCTGTCGGTGCGGCAGACCGCGCAGACCACTTTGTCCGGCCCGGCGAGCAGGGCTTGCAGGCTGGGCAGGGCGAAAACCGGGGTGCCCATGAAAATGATGCGGAGCGGGGAAGTCATTGGCAGCGCTGTGCGTTTCTTCTTGATGGAAAGCCGGGCGGGTGCGGCAGCAAACTCCACTTTATGCCCGGCGGCCCGGCCTGTCAAGCCTTCTTCGCTGCGGCTCTTCCGTTCTATGAGTTTTTCAAAGAAGCCCTTCAGTTTGAGGGTGATATCAATGACAGGGACAGTCCATTTTGATTCAAAGGCACCTCAAAACATACCGATTTCATTTTATTTAGGAGTTACGTAGTTGCATAAAGATTAACTGGCGTAAGGATATAAACATCTCGATCATCCAGCTGATCTCGGCATATTTGAAACGCATCAGGTCAGTCATCTTGAGGTCATTGGTCGCCCAGTGTTCAATGTCATTTTCTGTTCTGACTTTCTTGAACACCTTGATCAGGCCGTATCCTGCAAGATGCACGATATCGACTTGTTCTGAGATAACAGCCTGATTGACAGGACGATTTTTTGTTGTATCTGGATTAATGTGTCGGCTTCTTTCCAAGCGGGTCAGCCAAAGCCAGTCAGGCGACCGGATAAATTTTTGCCAGAGAAAACCGAGAGACTGGCGGGCATTTCCGTGAGGAGCAGAAGCAAATCGAACTTGCTCAATGAGCAAGCCCTTCTCGCAGGCTGCCAAGCATCAATTGCGGCAGAACGCCACCACCTCATCATACGCGCACCCGCTGCCGCCGAAGATGTCCAGCGCGCTGCCCACGGTCGCATCAATTTTGTTCTGGCCAACCCGCCGGATCAGCTCCAGATCAGCCATGCTGCTCACGCCACCCGCGTAGGTGATCGGCACTGGCGCATCAGCTTCAGCCAGCAGGGC
The DNA here is from genome assembly GCF_048287365.2 of Candidatus Electronema sp. JC. NCBI lineage: Bacteria > Pseudomonadati > Thermodesulfobacteriota > Desulfobulbia > Desulfobulbales > Desulfobulbaceae > Candidatus Electronema > Candidatus Electronema sp. JC. The sequence continues at coordinate 10,157 of NZ_JBLWEM020000005.1, forward strand.
CAGCAGCCGTTCGTCCACGCCCATGCACTTGCCTTCCACATCCACGGCATGGATGAGAAATTCGGCGCAGCTTGCGGCCAGCTCAATCAGCAGCTCCTTGCTGACGCGCAGCTGCGTGAACTTCTGCCAGCGGTCGGTGACGACGTAATAACCGTCCTCACGCCAGCGGCAGCTTAAATCGAGCACCAGCCGCTCTTTGCCAATCAATTGACGCAGATGTTCCAGCCGCCCAAAATCAAGCTGGCCGTCGTGGAAAACATAGGAGGTGACGATGACGTGCGAGGCTCCGGCCTCCAGCCAGTGCTCGGCATTGGCCGCCGTGATGCCGCCGCCAAGCTGAAGCCCGCCCGGCCAAGCGGCCAGCGCATCCTTTGCCGCAGCCTCATTGCCCGGCCCCAGCATGATAATGTGGCCGCCGGGGAGATTGTCCTGCCGGTACAAATTGGCGTACCAAGAAGACGGCAGATCGGAAGAGAAGTTGGTGCGGAGGGCTGCGGAGCTGCCGTCGCTCAGGGTTGAGCCGACGATCTGCTTGACCCTGCCTTCATGCAGGTCGATGCAGGGACGGAAACGCATGGCGGTGACGTGGGAGAGATGAGACGAAATCACCCCGACAGCCTGTCGGAGAAATCTGCATAAGCTGTCGGGCATGTCCCGACAGCTTATCGGGAATCGCTGCACAGGCTGTCGAGAGATCCCCGACAGCCTGTCGGGGGAGCCTGCACAGCTTATCAAGAATCTTCCAACAGCTTATCGGGAAGGCTTGGACAACCTGTGCAGGTCGGCCCGACAGTTAATCCTGCCGTACCAGCATGGTGGCTGGATCAAGGCCGAGATGGCTGGCCTCGTCCACCTTTTTGCCCTTGTCGCGGAGGATTTGCAGAACGACATGATCCTGCTCCGGCTTGAGCAGGATGACGTTCTCAAAGAGATCGTCCAGCTCATGGCAGGGCGCGGGCACGCCGGAGGGCGAGACGCGCGGATCGTCGCGGTGGCTGGTGGCGGAGAACCATGTTTGCAGCTTCAGCTCCTCCATCAGCTTCTTCACATCCTCCAGCTTGGCGTGATCGGTGGCAGTGAAGTCAAAGCCGTCGATCACCACGCAGTCCGGGGTGAAAATGTTCTGCTGAATCAGATCGTGCAGCCGCTCCTCCAGCCGCTCGCGGTCAAATGCGCCCGCCTTGAAGGTCATGATCATCCGGTGCTGGCGGACCATGTCGATCAGCTCGTGCGGCCTGGCCACCGGGCATTCTTGGAGGACAGCCTGAAGCATGTCGTCATACCAGAGCTTGGTTTTGTCCAAGCTCTCGCCGATGCTGATGTGCAGCACCCGCTTGCCGCGCAGGATGGATTCCAGCGCGATCTGCACCAGCAGGGCGGTCTTGCCGAGGCCGGTGCGGGCCATGATCAGCCCCATCTTTCTGTCGTTTCCGGCCAGCTTGAGCACCCGCAGGGGGTTCTGCTTGACTAACGGTTCATATCCCATGATGCACCTCGTGTTGGGTTGTGTCAGTTCTTCTTGGAGGCTTCAAAGTCCTTGATCAGCTGCTCGGCCACGCCCTTCGGCACCTGCCGGTAGGCGGCGAACTCCATGCTGAACTCAGCCTTGCCCTGGGTCAGCGAGCGGAGCACCGTTGAATAGCCGAACATCTCGGACAGCGGCATCTCCGCCTCAACCACCGTATAGTTGGCCTCCTCAGAGGTGCCGACGATGATGCCGCGCCGCTGGTTGAGGCTGCCCATAATTGAGCCTTGGAACTCGGACGGCCCTTCCACCGCCACTTTCATGATCGGCTCCATGATCACCGCGCCCGCCTTGCGGTAGGCCTCTCGAAACGCGCCCTTGGCCGCCTGCTGGAAGGCCATGTCCGAGGAGTCAACCGTGTGGTAGCTGCCGTCGTTGATCACCATCCGCACCCCGTTGATCGGCGCGCCGATGAGCAGGCCCTTGTCCATCGAAGCGGTGAAGCCCTTGTCGCAGGAGGGGATGAACTCGCGGGGAATCGAACCGCCGACGATCTCGTCAACAAACTCGTAGTTGCCCTCGGCCAGCGGCTCCATGTAGCCCGCAACGCGACCGAACTGGCCGGAGCCGCCGGTCTGCTTCTTGTGGGTGTAGTCGAAGTCCGCCCGCTGGGTGATGGCCTCGCGGTAGGCGACGCGCGGCGCGCCTACTTCAACTTCCGCTTTGTACTCGCGCTTCATCCGCTCGATATAGACATCCAGATGCAGCTCGCCCATGCCGGAGATGATCGTCTCGCCGGTCTCATGATCGACAAAGGACTTGAAGGTCGGGTCTTCCTTGCAAAAGCGGTTCAGGGCCTTGGAGATGTTGTCCTGCGCTTTGGTGTCCTTCGGCTTGATCGCCAAAGAAATAACCGGGGCCGGAATATGCATCGAGGTCATGGACCAGTTGATGTTGCCGCCGCAGAAGGTGTCGCCGGACGCGCAGTCCACGCCAAAGAGGGCGATGATGTCGCCTGAGCCTGCCTCGTCGATCTCCTCCATCTCGTTGGCGTGCATCCGCACCAGACGGCCCACCTTGACCTTTTTGCCGGTGCGGCTGTTGACGATGAAGTCGCCCTTCTTGACCTCGCCCTGATAAGTGCGGACGTAGGTCAGCTGGCCGTAGCGTCCGTCCTCCAGCTTGAAGGCCAGCGCAACCAGCGGATCCTCCGGGTTGTTGCTGACTTTCACCTCGGCCTCGTTGTTGTCGAGGTCAAGGGCGATGTTCTCAACATCGGTCGGGCAGGGCAGATACATCTGCACTGCGTCGAGCAGCTCCTGCACGCCTTTGTTCTTGTAAGCGGAACCCATCATCACCGGGGCCAGCTGCAAGGAAAGGGTGCCTTTGCGGACCGCGTCGCGGATCAGCTCCGGCGGGATGTCGCCTTCCTCCAGCATCGCCTCCATCAGCTCGTCCGAGAACATCGAGACCGCGTCCAGCATCTCCTCGCGCTTGGCCTTGGCCTGCTCCAGCAGATGGGCAGGAATCTCGGCGCGGCGGATGTCGCGGCCCTGCTCGCCCTCGAAATAGACCGCTTCCATGGTGATCAGGTCAACGACGCCGTCCAGATCGTTCTCCAGACCGATGGGAATCTGGAGCATGATGGCGTTCAGGTTCAGCTTCTCGCGCAGTTGGCGGACAACGCGCTCCGGGTTGGCACCGGTGCGGTCGCACTTGTTGATGAAGGCGATGCGCGGCACATTGTAGCGGGTCATCTGCCGGTCAACCGTGATGGACTGCGACTGCACACCACCCACCGAGCAGAGGACGAGGATGGCACCGTCCAGCACGCGCAGGGCGCGCTCCACCTCGACCGTGAAGTCCACGTGGCCGGGGGTGTCAATGATGTTGATGCTGGTGTCCTTCCACGAGCAGTAGGTGGCGGCGGACTGAATGGTGATGCCGCGCTCGCGCTCCAGCTCCATCGAGTCCATGGTCGCGCCCACGCCGTCCTTGCCGCGCACCTCGTGGATGGCGTGAATGCGCTGGGTGTAGAACAGAATGCGCTCGGTGAGCGTGGTCTTGCCCGAATCGATATGGGCGCTGATGCCGATGTTCCGCACAAACTTCAAATCTTTGTTCATCTCATGTTCCTCTGCGTCCTGACCGCTGTGATCTTCTTCCCCGGCCTGCCCCGGACGGAACCCAGCCGCCCGCCTGCAAACGTCAGTTGAAAAATAAAAAAGGAGTCACAGCATTCTGCAACCCCTTGACACGTGTCCCCATGCTGCCGCTGCCGGGCCGACAGGCGGCTTCAGGCGGCAGCTCTGCCGCAAAACGGCGGCTGCCACGAAAAAAAGAATCTATATACACTGAATTGCCCGGCGGCGCAAGCCTAAACCAGCAGGGGCAGGCCGGAAAAAAAGCCGTCTCCGGCGGAAACCGGAGACGGCTTGCTGAGGTTGAAGGCCGGAATGGGACGGTTCAGTAGGGCTTCTGACCGACGACGTTGCCTGCCGGGGCGTAGCTGCACACCCATATCTGCGAGTTGTCGCCGCAGACTGACATGGCGCAGCCCACTTCCTTGGTGTCTTTCCATACCACCTGCGTGTAGTGCCCGCAGACTCCGCTGCAGCTGTTGTCAGCGTAGCTGTAGAACTTGATCTCGCTGCCCCAGCTGTCCGTGACCTGCTGCGGCGTTTTCTTCTGCAAGTCACGGCGGCCATCCGACCACATCAGTGAGCTGGCCTTGTAGATGTTCTCGCCGTAGCCGTTGCCGCTGTGGTACATCGAGCAGCCCTCGCTCTTCAGCCGGTCCGCCCAGCCTTGGGCCACACCTGCCAGCTTGTCCGACCAGCGCAGGCCGGACACCCCTACCTCCGCCCGCCAGCGGTTGTGCGCGGCGACCATTGCCGCCGGATCAACCCCGCCGCTCCGTCCGCCCGCAGCGACCATTTCAGCGGCCTCCGCCGCTGGCACAGTGCTGCTGAGAAGCATCCAGCCGCTTTGGCCGCTGGCAGCAGGAGGAGGCATAGGACGGGCATTTTCCGGCTTGGCTTGGCACGCGCCGAGGGCAGCGGCCAGCAGCAGTCCGGCCAGTGCAGCCGCTGTTTTCTGTAAACGTGATTTTCCTCCTGTTGTTGTTAAGATTGTTGTTTTCATGACAACCTCCCTGGTATCTGTGAAGCAGGCAGCCCGGCTGTCTCCAAATTGGAGACCCGTGGCTTTCCGGCGCCGCCTCGCGACGGCTGTGGCTTTGTTCAACTTTCCGGCGCAGGCAGCAACGCGGCCCGCACCCACCAGAAAGTTCGGCACCCCGCTCAGTTAATAAGCAGACTCCTTACTTTCAGGATAGGCCAAAAAATTGTTCCCGTCAAGCCAGTTGATAATAGTTATCATTTTTAAATAAAATATAAAAAATACACCAGGAAACGTGGCAGCATACTTGTTAATCATTTAATATCAAGAAGATACCCTTTTCTTTTTCCCGCTGTCCATCTTGGACTTGCGGAATAAGATATTTTCATATATCCTGTCATCTTCGTATAATTTTTTATACATTCCCTTCTGTTCCTTCAATTCCTCTGAATTTTTTATGAAACAACATTCTTTCCAATTTCATCTGCCTTGGCTGGCGCCATCCTCCCTGTCTGAACTCACAGCATGGCTGGGGAAAAAATATGCCCTGACAAAGTCTGCGCCATATTCCCGCCAAGTTGTCTTTTGGGACAGCTTTGACTGGCGGCTCTGGCGGCATGGCCTTGTCTGCTTCACTGAAGAAGGGCTGCTGCGCCTCGCCGATTTCAGCGGCAAGGCCGTCGCTGAGCCGCTGCCGCTGGCCGCCGAGCCGCCCTCCTTGTGGCAGGAGCTGCCGGACTCCGAACTCCGGCAGCATCTGGCCGCCCTGCTTCAGACCCGCGCCCTGCTCAGGCAGGGCGATTTGTCCGGCGCCGCGTCAAGCCTGCATTTGATGACTTGGAAGGGGAAGACAGCAGCCTTGGCCCTGCTCACTGAGACCGAGCAGGGCTGCCTGCTGGAATTTAGGGCGGCTCCCGGCGCAGGCAGGGCCTTTCAGCGGCTGGCGCGCAGGCTGAAGCGGCATTGCGGCAGACTGCGCCAGGCGGCGGCCAAGGAACAGCTTGAGGCCGCTCTGGCAAACACTGGCCAAATGCCGGGCGGCTGCCAGTTTGCCCCACAGCTGGAGCCGGACATGGACTGCCGGCAGGCGGCCAAGCGCATCTGCCTTCAGCTGTTAGATATTCTCCGCCGCAACCAGCCGGGCGTAGCCGACAACACAGACTGCGAGTTTCTTCACGATTACCGGGTGGCTCTGCGCCGCACCCGCTCCGCCTTGAATCTTTTCAAGAACGATCTTGAGCCAGAGGGTGCCGCCCGGTTCAGCGCGGCCTTCAAAGAACTGGGGCAGCTCACCGGCCCGGCCCGCGATCTTGATGTGCAGCTGCTGACGGCCAAGGACTGCCGCGCCCGCCTGCCGGAGCTGCTGCACCCCGGATTGGACAGCTTTTTCGCCGGGCTGGCAGCGCAGCGGGCCGCCGAGCAGGACAAGCTGGCCCAGCGGCTGAACGCGCCGGAGCAGGAGGAGCTGCTGCGCGGCTGGCAGGCGTGGCTGGAGGAAGAGGGGGAAAGCGGCAGACCTGCGGGCAAGACGGCCCAGCGGATTCTCAGCCGCCGTTTTGCCCGGCTGCTGCGGGCACTGCGGTCGGCGGACAGCGATGCCGCTGATGCGGAGCTGCACCGCCTGCGGATCGAGGTGAAAAAACTGCGCTATGCCTTGGAATTCTTCCGCTCTCTTTTTTCAGCGGCGGAGATGGATTGGCTGACCGGCCTGCTCAAGCAGCTCCAAGACAGCTTGGGGCTGGCCAATGATCTGGCGGTGCAGGAAGCCTTGCTGGCCCGGCAGCTCGCCGCCGGGCTGGAAAGTGGGGCGGCGGCCGCTGTCGGCGGCCTGCTGGCGGATTTGCGCCAGCGGCGGGAGCAGGCCCGCGCCGGGCTGCGGGAGAGCTTTCAGCTTTTCCTCTGCCGGGATAAAGTGAAGCGGGCGCGGCAGCTGCTGGAGCACTGATCATGGCCGAGCAATGCGCCCGCCTGCTGCTGCTGCGGCATGGCCCGGCTGCTGTTCCGCCGGGCTGCTTGGTCGGCAGCAGCGATCCGCCGCTTTCCGGCCAAGGGCTGAAGCGGCTGACTGGCCTGCTGCCTGAGCTGCAAACAGCGGAACGCTGGCTTTGCAGTCCGCTGCGCCGCGCCCGGCAGACCTTGGACTGCCTGCGGCGGCAGGGCTGCGCCTTGGCGCCGCCGATTTATGAGCGGCGGCTGCGGGAAATTGATTTCGGCAGCTGGGAGCTGCGCACCTTCGCCGACATCGCCGCGACCGAGCCGGAGCAAGTAGAAGCCTGGCAGCAGTACGAAGACTTCACCTTTCCCGGCGGCGAGGCGGTAGCGGATTTTGTCAGCAGGATCAGCCAGCTGCTGGCCGATTTCACCGCCCAAGGCGGTGTTGTCGGCGCAGTCACTCACGGCGGGGTGATCCGCACCATGATCTGTCTTGCCTTGGGCCTGCCGCCGCGCAGTTATCTCCTTTTTGACGTGCGGCCTGCCTCGCTGACTATTCTTGATCTTTTTCCCGGCGGCGGAGGCGTGCTGCGCGGCCTGAACCTCTGAAATTGATTTTTCATGCACATCAGCACCTTGCAGAACTGGCAGCACAGCCATCCCTTTGCCCTGAACAACGAGAGCGGCGAACGGCGGACGCGGCTTGTCCTTTTCCTCACTTTGCTGACCATGACCGCCGAAATCATTGCCGGCACGGTTTTCGGCTCAATGGCGCTGCTCGCCGACGGCTGGCACATGGGCACGCACGCCGCCGCCTTTCTGATCGCGGTTTTCGCTTACCGCCATGTGCGCAAGCACCAGCACAGTCTGCGCTACGCCTTTGGCGCGGGAAAGGTGGAGGTGCTGGCGGGATTTGCCAGCGCGGCGGCCTTGGCAGTCGTCGCCCTGCTCATGCTGGCTGAATCGCTGGCGCGGCTGGCCGCGCCAGCGGCAATCCGCTTCGACGAGGCCATTGCCGTGGCCGTCATCGGTTTTGCGGTGAATCTGATCAGCGCCTTTCTGCTCAAAGACGGCCATCATCATCACGAGCGCAGCCACAGCCATGATCACAGCTGCGGGCATGACCATCATCATCATGACCACAACCTGCGGGCCGCTTATCTGCATGTGCTGGCCGACGCGCTGACCTCGGTTCTGGCAATTACCGCCCTGCTGGCTGGCAAATTCTTCGGCTGGCACTGGCTGGATCCGCTGATGGGCATCGTCGGCGCGGCGATCATCACAGCTTGGGCCTGGGGCCTGATTCAAGAGACCGCGCCGATTCTCTTGGACAGCAGCATTGATCAGGAGCAGCGGCAGGCGATTCAGGCGGCGGTGGAGCAGGACGCGGACAACCGGGTCTCAGACATGCACGTCTGGAAGGCGGGCGCGAATCACTACGCGGCGATTATCGCCGTGGTCACGCATTATCCAAAACCGCCGGAGCATTACAAAGAGCTGCTGCGGCAATTTCATTCGCTCTCGCATGTCACTGTCGAGGTGAATGCCTGCGAAGGGCCGCCGTGCGTTCCAGAAAAAAGCAAGGCATGAGAGGAAGAAAGGACGGATGGTTTTGAAAAAAATGAATTTACTGAGCGGCGGCGACGCGGTTCCGTCCGCCTTTCTTGGCCGCGTACAGCGCCTGATCGGCCAAGGCCAGCAGACCGGAGCAGCCGGCTTCAGTGTCAGTCAGCTGGCTGACCGCCGCAGCGCCGACCGAGAGCGTGATGACCTTGGCGCAGCTTGAGGCCGGATGCGGCAACGCCAGCCGCTCCACCGCCAGCCGGGCTTGTTCCGCCATCAGCAGGGCCTGCTCCAGTCCGGCTCCGGGCAGAATGAGCACGAACTCCTCGCCGCCGTAGCGGGCCGTGAAGTCATTGACGCGGGCCGCGTTCTGCTGGAGCGTCTGAGCCACGGCCCGCAGGCAGGTGTCGCCTTCCAGATGGCCGCAGGCATCGTTGTAGCTTTTGAAGAAATCTATGTCGGCGATGAGCAGCGAAAAAACCTTGCCGCTCAGAATCCAGCGCTGCCACTCCTTGTTCAGCCGCTGATCAAAGGCGCGGCGGTTGTGCACGTGGGTCAGGCCGTCGTACATGGCCTGATGCGAGAGAAGTTCATTCAGCCGGGCCAGTTCAGCGGCCTGCTCCAGCAGGGCGGCCTCAGTGTCGCGCTGCCGGAGTATCTGCCGCCGGACAAAGCGGTTCATGCCGAGCAGGCCCGCGCCGCCGATGAGCCAGAGCAGGCCGCAGGAGGCGAGCAGGGTGCGCTCTGTGTGCTGTCTGATGTCCAAGTAGGGCTGAAGCGGCACGGACACGCCGATGCCGCCGCGCACGTCGCCCTGCTTGTAGCCCTGATGCCGGTGGCATTTGAGGCAGTCTTCCTGCGTGCGGAAGGCCCGCATGTAGCGGAGATACGGCTGGCGGTCAAGTTCCGCGAATTCAGAGACTTCGGTCACGCCCTGCTCGAACTGGCGGAGGACGCGCAGCTCCCATGCGTCCGGGGCGTTGACCGGATTGAGCGGCTTGAGGCTGGTGATCCGCCCTCTGATGCCGTACTGCCCGGAGAAGTCGTTCATCACCTGCCGGAGCATGTAGGCCGGATTCATCAGAGTCAGCCGCTTGCCGGAGGTGGTCAGCACGTCGCGCTCAGGGAGATGGGCGAGGTAGGGGTTGGGCGGGGTGTCGGACGCGGCAGGCACATACACGCCGCCGTGCTTGGCGGCCCAGGCGCGCAGGGCCATGTCTTTGTTGAAATTGGCTCTGGCCTCCAAGCGGGCGTATTCGAGCAGGTGCCGCTGCTCCTTGGCCAGCGCCCAGAGAAGCAGCCCGGCCAGCACAGCGGTCCAGAAGAGCAGGACTGTCCAGAAGATGCGGTTGAGCAGGAGCAGCCTGTCCGCCGCCCGTCCAGCCCTGCCAGATTGTTCCTGCTTCCTCTCAGATATAGGGGTTGCTCCTCGCCTCTCTGCCGATGGTGGATTTGGAGCCGCCGTAGCCGTGGCCCGGCCAGACTGCGGTTTCCGGCGGCAGAGTCAGCAGCCGCTCGCTGATCGACTGCGACAGCTCGCGCATCGAGCCGCCGGGGAAATCGGTGCGCCCGACCCCGCCTGCAAAGAGGGTGTCGCCGCTGAAGCAGTCCGGGGCGCTGTAGAGACAGATGCCGCCCGGCGTGTGGCCGGGAGTGTGGATCACAGTCAGCGTCTCCTCGCCGATGCGGATGAGGTCGCCGTCCTCGACCAGCAGGTCGGCGGGCGGGGACTCCGGCAGGCCGAGCTGGGCAAAGTAGCTCCGCGCCTCCTCGGTGCTGAAGAACTCGACATCGGCCCGGTGCATGACAATTTGCGCGCCGGTGGCCTGCTTGAGCGGCTCGTTGCCGCAGACGTGGTCAGGATGGCCGTGGGTGGAGATGATGTAAACGACCTCCAGTCCTTCTTTTTGGCAGGCGGCAAGGACTTTGTCCACATCCCCGCCGCAGTCGATCACGGCGGCCTTGCCGGTTTTGGCGCAGGAGACGATGTAGCAGCAGACATCCATCATGCCGACGATCAGTTGCTGGATTTTCATTATGAGTGAAGAACGGAAAATTTTCAAAAGACGTGGTCAGGAGCCGGGCCGCTCCTGACCGGAGGGCATTTCAGCAGGTGCAGGACGATGTTTTCTCCGAGGCGCAGCTCTCGCCGCAGCCGCAGCCGCACGAGGCGGTGGAGCCTGCCATGTTCAGCCGGAGATCGCCTTTGACAGGCAGCCGCTGCTCCACCGCGCTGATCACGGCGGCGAATGCCTTCACCGCCGGACTGTCGGCGTTCGATGACAGATAGGGCGTGCCGTTGTCGCCGCCCATGACCACGCGGGGATCCATCGGCACCCGGCCTAAGAAGGGCAAATCAAAGTCACGGGCGGTCTTCTCGCCGCCGCCGACTCCGAAGATGTCCACAGTCTCGCCGCAATGCGGGCAGACAAAGCCGGACATGTTCTCAACCACGCCAGCCACCGGCATCTTCACCGTGCGGCAGAAGTTGAGCGACTTGCGCACGTCGGCCAAAGCCACCTCCTGCGGCGTGGTCACGACCACGGCCTGCACGTTGGGCATGGTCTGGGCCACGGAGAGCGGCTCATCGCCTGTGCCCGGAGGCGCGTCAACGATCAGGTAGTCCAGCTCGCCCCAGTCCATGTCGGCGACAAACTGGCGGATGGCCTGAATCTTCAGCGGCCCGCGCCAGATGATGGCCTCGTCGCGGTCCTTCATCATGTACTCCAGCGAGACCACCTTCAGCTTGCCGTTGTAGAGCAGCGGCGGCACCAGGCCGTTCGCGCCGCTTTGCATCGTCTCCAGACTGCCGGTGAGGTTGAGCATCCGGCAGACATCCGGGCCGTGCAGGTCAACATCCATCAGGCCGACCTTATGGCCGCGCTCGGCTAGGCCTAAAGCGAGATTGACGGCCACGGTGGACTTGCCTACGCCGCCCTTGCCGCTCATGACGAGAATTTTATGTTTGATCTTGCCCAGCGACTTGGTGATGGCGATGTCCTGCTGAGCCAAATGGGCGCTGGCGGCGTTGAGCTGGGCGGAGCTGGCGCAGCTGGAGCTGCCTTTGCTGCCGCAGGAGCTTGATGATGAACAGGAACTCATGACGCTTCTCCCTCAATTGGGTTGAAAAAAAGAACCTCCCGCCGAAAGCGGGAGGGGGTGTCTCATCGCGCCGACGGCGACTGGAGGTGCTTGAACAGCTCGGCATCCGGCGGGAGCATCAGCGTGGTCTGGCCGCCGATGATGCTCTGGTAGCTCTCCAAGCTCTTCTGGAAGGAATAAAACTCGGCGTGGCCGCTGTATGCCTCGCCGTAAAGCCGCGACGCTTCCGCGTCCGCCTTGCCGCGAATTTCCGTGGCCTGCCGCTGCGCCTCGGAGATGATCTCCTTCAGCTCGCGCCCCATTTTGCCGACGATCTCCTGATAGCGGCCCTTGCCGAGCGAGCGTTTTTCCTCGGCGATCCGCTTGCGCTCGGAGATCATCCGCTCGTAAACCCGCTTGCGCACCGAGTCGATGTAGTTGACCCGCTTGAACATCACGTCAATCAGCTCGATGCCGTACTTGAGCGCGTCCTTGGAAGCCTGCTCCAGCGCCATCCGGCTGATCTGGTCGCGGCCTTTCTGCGGCGGCCTGGTCAGGTCGCTGGCCGAGGAGGTCTCCACCACATACTCAGGATTCCAGTCCGAGGAGCGGATGATCTCGATCAGGTCGTTTTTGTTGACCATGTCCCGCACCGCGCCGTTGATGATGTCGTTGAGCAGGGTCTTGGCGCGCTCCTCGCTTCCCACTGCCTGGAGGAATTGGAGCGCGTCCTTGATCCGCCAGCGGGCGGTGGTGTCCATGTAGATGAAGGTCTTGTCGTTGGTCGGGATCTCGTTCGGATAGCCGTCCCAGATCAGGATGCGCTTCTCAAAGATCCGCACCCGGTGCAGGAAGGGCATCTTCACTTTCAGTCCGGCCTCAGTGACCGGCTCGCCCACCGGCGCGCCGAACTGCGTGATCACCGCCTGCCTGCCCTCCGGCAGGACATAGAAGCCGTCCAGCACCATGAGCAGGAGCAGGCCGGCCAGCAGCAGGTAGAGGCCGTTGAGCATTTGTTGTTTCGGCATGATCTGGCTCATCGTGTCACGGCCTCCTGCGCCGGATGGAAGGGCACGGGCTGCTGCGGTCTGTCGTCCCCAGCGCCGTTCAGGTTGAGGAAGGGCAGCGCGGGCTGCGCGCCGCTGTCCATGATGTAGAGCTGCCGGACCTGCGGCAGCACGCTCTGCATGGTCTCCAAATACATGCGCTGGCGGGTGACTTCCTTAGCCTTCTCGTATTCAGCGGCGATGGCTTTGAAGCGGGCGGTCTCGCCCTTCGCGTCATTGATCCGCTGCGCCGCGTAGCCCCGCGCCTCCTCGATCATTTTGTTGGCTGTGCCTTTGGCTTCAGGAATCACCTTGTTGTACTCCTGCTCGGCCTCGTTGATCAGCCGCTTCATGTCCTGATCAGCGGCGTTGACATCGTTGAAGGCGGGCTTGACCTCGTCGGTCGGCGTGACATCCAAAAGCTGGAGGGTGACGATGTCCACGCCGGTCTCCAGCTTGTTGAGGTCGCGCTGCAATTCCTGCCGGCCCATGTCAGCCAGCGTGATGCGGTTGCCGAGCACGTAGTCGAAATCCATGTTGCCGACAATGCGCCGGATCACAGTCTCCGAGTTGTCGCGCACTGCCTGGGCCACGTTGCTGACCTTGAAAAGGTACTGGTAGGGATCCTTGATCTTGTACTGGACGATCCAGGCCACGTCGATCACGTTCTTGTCGCCGGTGAGCATCAGCGACTCGCTGTCGTCGCCGCTGGACCGGACTGTTTTTTGCAGGCCGAACTCCTCCTTGCGCACAGTCTCCACATCCACCCGGATCATGTCTTCCATGTAGGGTATTTTGAAGTTGAGGCCCGGCCCGGCAGTGCGGCTGTATTGGCCGAAGCGGAGGACGATGCCCTGCTCGCCCGGCTCGATGGTGTAGAAACAGGCGAAGACCCCGCGCAGCAGAAACAGCGCGGCGATGATGAGGGCTATTTTGCCCGCTCCGGCGGCGAAACCGCCGCCCTCGCTGCCGCCGCCTTCCGGAGCAGGCTCTTTCTTCTTCGGCTCCTTCCCGCTCCGCTCTTCAAAGAAATCACGGACTTTTTGGATCAGATCGGCGAGAAACTCTTCGGGATCAGCCGGTTTCTTCTTTTTTCCCCAAGGGGGAGGCGTGTTCATGGGCATGGCGTGCCTTTGCTTGAGTTGAATGTTGACGGATGAGCAATCATTTAAAACCGGAACGGGCTGTCTTACAAGTATTTTCGGAAGGCAAGCAGCCAGCAGAGGACGATCAGAAGCAGCGCGGCGGCGAAGAGCGCGGTTTGCAGGCGGCTGCGGCTGCCCTGCTGATCCCAGCCAGCCGCCCGCAGGATCAGGCCGCCGCCCAGCCCGCAAAGCAGGCCGAAAAGGTGCGCGCCGAGATCGGTCTGATGCGCGCTGTTTTCGCCGCCGCCGCTGCCGAGCATGGCCAAAAGCCCGGCTCCGGCACCCAGCGGCAGGATGAGCTGGCGGAGCAGGGAGCTGCCACCGATGAGCTGCCGTCCGCAGAATATGCCGATGGCCGCGAAGACGGCGGTGGAGAAGCCGACTGAGTAATGCGGCTCGGCGCGGAGGACGATGTTGAGCAGGTTGCCCAGAAAGGCGGCGAGCACAAGAGAGAACCAAGCTGTGCCGAAGCCGACGGTGCGGCAGAGGAGCTGCACCATCGCCCCGCCGATCACGCAGTTGCCGAGCAAATGGCCGTGATCGGCGTGCAGGGTGAGGGCGGTGGCGAGACGCTGCCATTCGCCCTGCTCCAGAATGGCGGGGCTGCTCACTGCTCCGGCCTTGAACCAAAGGCTGCCCGCCTGCCACGGCCCGGTGACCGCATGAACAAGCATCAGCCCGCCAAGCATGAAAAAAGTCGGCCACGCGCTGGTGCGGACAAAGGGCGGCGCGGGCTGCTCCGGCGGCGGCCAGCCGCAGTTCTCCTCGCGATAGGCCCGCAGCTCGGCCAAGGCCGACGCGCTCCGCTCTTGGCGGACTAAAATTGCCCCGTGCCGCCGGTCGACCTGATGCTCGATACCCACCGCGCTCAAGACCAGCGAATAATCGCGCAGATCAGCCGGAGCAGCCTTGGCGGCCAGCGTCCACGGCGCGTCGGCCAGCGTCTCTCCGGCTGCGCCGCTGGGCAGTCCGGCAGGATTGTTCCCGTTCATCTCCAAAATGATAAGCGCGGGGCGGACAGGAGTCAAGGCGGGAAATTCAGGCGGAAAAGGGCTGAATTGTGTTGACGGTGCTCGCCAAAGCATGACATAGTGCGTTTTGTCCGTTTGGCAGGATAATTCGGGCATCGTCCGCATTCAAGCGGAACAGCAGGCAGATGGAAGACAGAGCGATGAAACGGATATATGCACAGGCTCTCAGGCTGATCGAGGACGCGCTGCTGCTCAAGCGGATTGTCCCGGCGTTGCTGCTGCTGTTCGCCGGGGCGTATTTTTACGCCAGCCTTGAGCTGGAGAGCGAGCTGGACAGCCTGAAAACCCAGGAAACCCTGCATGTCGGCCAAGGCGCGGCCCTGCTCACCGCCAGCCTGCGGAGCATCAGCACCGACCTGCTCCATCTGGCTGGCAAAAAGGAGCTGCCGGAGCTGGCCGCCGCGCCGGACGAGGAGAGTCTGGCGCGGCTGGGCAATGAGCTTGTCCTGTTCCTACTCAACAAGCATATCTATGATCAGGTGAGGATATATCAGCAGATCCGATGGCTTGACAGCACAGGCATGGAACGGGCGCGGGTGGACAGCCTGCCTGGCGGGCCGCAGATCATGCCGCCGGGAGTCCTGCGCAGCAAGGCTGACCAGCCTTATTTCACCGAAACCGCCAAGCTGCAAGCAGGTCAGGTCTATTTCTCGGAGCCGGAAATCAGCGCGGACGAGGATGCCAAACTGATCATCCGGGCTGCCGCGCCCCTGATCAGCGCGGAGGGCCGCAGGCTGGGCGTGCTGACGCTCACGTGCTCGGCTGAGGAGATGCTGCGCGAGTTTGCTGAAAGCACCGCCACAATCAGAGAGCATATTGCGATATTCAGCAGCTCAGGCCAACGGCTGGCCATGCCTGCCTTGGCCGCTGGCAGCCAGCAGCCGGCCGAGGAGCAGACTCTGTCCGACTATGCGCCGGAAGAGTGGCAGGATGTCCTCCGCAAACAAGAAGGCGCGCTGTTCAGCAAGGGCAGTCTCTGGGTCTGGGCGACAGTCTGCCCCTTCAAAGACCGGAACGGACTGCTGCCGCCGGACCGCAGCGGACTCTGGAAGGTGGTTTCCCGCACGGACGGAGCTGCGCTGGCCGCAATCAAACTGAGCATCATCAAGAGGACAGCCTGGGTCTCCCTGCTGCTGGCCGCTGTGATCTGTTTCAGCGCGTGGAAGCTGGCGCGGGCCGAAGGTGCCATCCGCCGCATCAACGCCGGACTGGAGCAGCAGGTGCGCGAGCGCACCGCCGAGCTGAATATGCGGGTCGCGGAGCTGCACAGCGCGCAGGCGCAGGCTTCAGCGATCATTGACGCGCTGGCCCGCATCGGCTTGGGCCTGATCATCATCGACGAGCGGCAGAAGGTGCGCTACATGAACCAGACCATGAAGGACTGGTTCGGCGACCTGACCGCAACCGGCTGCTGCGGTCTCTCTAAGGACGGCCATTACCCGTGGTGCCAAGCGCAGGTGAGCGAGGCTTTAGCCGAGGAAAAATCGGTCTGCTATCTGCCTGGCACCTTTGACGGACGAATTTTTGAGGTCGCGGCAGCCCGCTTCACCGACAGCGGCGGCGGCGCGGCCATCATTCAGGTGGTGCGCGACATCACCCAGCGCAAGGCTGAGGAGCGGCTGCTCAAGGAAAATCAGGAGAAATACCAGCGGCTGGTGGACGACATCGGCGAAAAGTTCGTTGTCTTCAGCCAGAAGCCGGGCCGTGAGGAATGGACCTACGCCAGCGACGGCGCAGTCTCGGTCTTCGGCTGCGCCAAGGAGGCACTGACCTGCGGGCTTTCTTGGACGCAGCAGATCAAGTGGCTGCCGGAATCGCTGGAGCAGGCCCGCCTGCATCTCTCCCGCATCCGCGAGGGCAAGAGCGATTTTGTCCAGCACGACATGCAGTTCATCCACCCGGACGGCAGCCTGCGCACCATCCGGGTCGCCTCGCATCCGGTGCGCGGCCCCGGCGGCGCGCTGCTTTCGATTGACGGCATTCTGGAGGACATCACCGAATACGAGTTCATCAACCAGAAGCTGGCTGAAGCGCAGGAGCGGGCCGAGGCGGCCAGCCGGGCCAAGAGCGAGTTTCTCGCCAACATGAGTCATGAGATCCGCACCCCGATGAACGCGATCATCGGCATGTCCGGCCTGGCTTTGGAGACTAAGCTCACGCCGGAGCAGGAAAACTACATCCAGAAAGTCCACAACTCCGCCCAGTCACTGCTCGGCATCATCAACGACATCCTCGATTTCTCCAAAATCGAGGCGGGCAAGCTGGACATTGAGCAGATACCTTTCTGCCTGCAAAAGGTCTTTGACAACCTCGCCGACATCATCGGCCTCAAGGCTGAGGAGAAAGGCTTGGATTTGGACATCGAGGTGGCGGACAATGTTCCGGCCCGGCTCAAGGGCGACCCGCTCCGTCTCGGTCAGATTTTAATCAATCTCGGCAACAACGCGGTGAAATTCACCAGCCGGGGCGGCGTGAAGGTCAGCGTCGGGCTGCTGGAGCGGGACGAGGAGGAGGGGCGGATACTGCTCCAGTTCTGCGTCGCCGACAGCGGCATCGGCATGACCCAGGAGCAGCAGGCCAAACTCTTTCAGTCCTTCAGTCAGGCGGACAGCTCCACCACCCGCAAGTTCGGCGGCACCGGCCTCGGCCTGTCGATCAGCAAAAAACTGATTGAGCTGCAAGGCGGCAGAATCTGGCTGGAGAGCGAGGCGGGCAAAGGCTCGCGCTTTTATTTCATCCTGCCTTTCGAGACAGTTTTGTCGCAGAGCAGGGAGGACGGCGAGGAGCAGGAGGAGCAGGACTACTCCGTTCTGCACGGCGCCAAGGTGCTGCTGGTCGAGGACAACCTGCTCAATCAGGAGCTGGCGAAAATTCTCCTCTGCCGCAAGGACATCAAAGTGACCATCGCCGACAACGGCGAGGAGGCTCTTGAAAAGCTGGAGCACAGCAGTTTCGACTGCGTCCTGATGGACATTCAGATGCCGGTGATGGACGGCTACACCGCCTGCGCGGCAATCAGGAAACAGCCGCAGCACCAGCATCTGCCGATCATCGCCCTCACCGCCAACGTCATGGCGGACGACCGCGAGAAGAGCCGGGCCGCAGGCATGAGCGATCACATCGGCAAGCCCTTCAACGCGCAGGAGATGTACAGTGCCATGGCCCGCTGCATCGCCGCCGCCCGGCAGGAGGCCGCCGTCCCGGAAATGGCGGAGGCTGCGGCAACAGCGGCGCGACGGGCCGCTCTGGCCAGCTGCGGCAAGGACTGAAGCGGAAGGCACGATGACCGCTTTGCAGCATCTCACCTTTTTCCGGCTCCGCTGCCGCATTCAGGCGGAAACAGCCCTGCGCGGCGGCTTCGGCATGGCTTTGCGCCGAACCGCTTGCGCCCGGCCGCAGCGCAGCGTCTGTGGAGACTGCCTGCTCCGGCGGCAGTGCGTCTATAGCCAAAGCAGTATAAAATGACTACACTTGTGTATGGCTTACTCAATAGATTTTCGTCGGAAGGTTTTGGAAATCAAAAGACCTCTTGCATAAGTCCTTTCAGTCTGATCTTACTGCAAGAGGTCTGATGTCTCAGATTTATCCAAGCATGTCACCTCAACAGGTTTTGACGCTCTTTATGCGCAATTTGCTATGAACTTTCACCAATTAGTCAATTCGGAACGGCTGGCCCGCACCTTCATCCAGCTTTGCGAGACCGACAGCCCGTCCGGCGAGGAAGGCCGCATGGCCGCTTTCGTCACGGAGCTGCTCTGCGGCGCGGGTGCGCCGCCGCCTTTTGAGGATGACTCCGCCGCCCGCACCGGCTCTCAGTGCGGCAATCTGATCTTCCGCTTTGACGGCGACGCGGCGCAGGAGCCGCTGTTTTTCAACTGCCATTTGGACACAGTGGAGCCGGGGCGGGGCATCAAGGTGTTGCGGCAGGGCGGACGATTCACCAGCAGCGGCGGGACGATTCTCGGCAGCGACGACAAGGCCGGCATCGCTGCCCTGATTGAGGCGTGGCGGGTGATGCAGGAGCGCAAGCTGCCGCATGCGCCGCTGGAATTCATTTTTACCACCTGCGAGGAGACCGGCCTGCTCGGAGCCAAGGCCCTCAACCCGGCGCATGTCCGGGCGAAAATGGGCTACGCGCTGGACACCAGCGGCTTTGGCAGGGTGATTGTCGGCGCGCCAGCCTCGAAACGCCTGCGCATCACGGTCAAGGGCGCGGCATCCCACGCCGGCCTGCACCCGGAGAAGGGCATCAACGCCATCATGCTGGCCGCCAAAGCTTTGGCCGCCGCGCCCTGCGGCAGAATTGACCATGAAACTACAGCCAATTTCGGCACCATCCACGGCGGAACAGCCACCAACATCGTGCCGGAGCAGGTGCTGATTGAAGGGGAAATCCGCAGTCATTCTCTGGACAAGCTGGAGCGGCTGCACAAGGAGATTGAAGCTGTTTTCCACAAGACCGTCGCTGGCTGGCGCGATTCGTCCGGGCGCGCGCCGGAGCTGGATTTTCAGGCTGAGCTGGATTTTCCGGCCATGAGATTGAACATGAACGACGCGGTGGTCCGCCGGATTGCGGCGGCTGCGGAGCGTGTCGGCATGGACTTGCGCTATGAAATCGCAGGCGGCGGCAGCGACGCGAACATTTTCAACGGCTGCGGTCTGGCGACCGCGATTGTCGCCACCGGCATGACCAATGTCCATTCAACCGCCGAAGAGGTCAGCTTGGACGACATGGCGCGGCTGACTGAGCTGGCGCTGGCTTTGGCGGCTGCATGAAAAAACAAAGCTCCTGCGCAAAAAAAATCATGCGCAGGAGCGGGCTGACAAGACAGACTGGTTCTTCCTGCCGTGTCAGAAGGAGTATCTCAGGGCGGCGTTGACAGAGCTGGTCTTCACGTCATTGAACAGGGTGTGCTCCTCATTGCCGAGCTGCAAGGATGAGGTGCGCATGTATTCGTAGCCCAGATCCAGTGCCATGTTGGCGGCAAAATCATACGCCACGCCCGCGCCGACTTTGTAGGCGAAGCCGGTGTCGCTGTCTTCGACATCGTCGTCAAAGGTCACTTCCGCCTTGCCCGCGCCCATGCCCGCCATGCCATAGACCGAAAGCGTGTTGCAATTTCTGCCGAAGACCCAGAATTCGGGCACCGGAACATGATAAAAACCGTTCAGCATCAAAGTCTTGACGGTCAGCTCAGACAACCCTGCCGTGGCGAAATCAGCTGTCTGCGCGGCCATCTCGCCCTCGGCGCGGAAGTTGCCGAAGCGGCGGCCTCCGGCCAGCCCCAAGCCGTAGCCGGTGTCTGTCTCGCCCTTGTAGCCGTACTCAGCCTTGTCAATATCCATTGAGCCGCTCCAGACCAATCTGGCCACGCCTTTGACGTACCACGGATTGTACTGGTCGTGCCTGCGGTTTTTCAGGGCGTTCAACGTCTGATCATGCTGGTCAAGCCGGGCGCTGTTGGCCATGATCTGCTCGTCCTGACGGGCCTGGCCGCCTTCCAAGGCGCTGATCTGAGCGTCCTGACGGCCTTGGTCAGCTTGAAGGGCATTGATCTGCTCATCCTGTCTGGCTTGACTGGAATTCAGCACGTCAATTTGATCTTGGCAGTCGCCAGGACAGCCTGCCGCCGCTGGCCCTTTCGGCGGTTTGTACTTGGAACCGGCGACACTGTCGCCCGCTGCCGCAAAGAGCAGTACCGAAGCCGCCGCCACGCTCATTATTTTTTTCATCATCTCCCCTTTTTGTTCAGGTTGCTCTGCCTTTGCCGCGCCGCTTCAGCGGCATCTCACTCATTTATGATACTGGAACATCACGTGAAAAGCAAGGGGAATCGGGCCGGTAAAATTTTTTGCACCAAGCTCTTTTCCTTTTGATTGCACAGGATTTTTTTTGTCAAGAACGGGTCTGCCCGCGCCGCTGCCGCCGCTTTGCAGGCGAGGAAGACAATTTTTAACACCCTCCCCTGCCCGGCGCAGTTCGGATTGAAGATCAGCGCCGGACCGTGTAAGATGAAAAACTGCGGCCTGCGGCTTTTCTCATCACTTTTTCAAACTGAACACCAGAGCGGAGGTTTCTCTCATGCGGCATTTGCTTTTTTTCCTGCTTGCAGCTCTTGCTGTGACGGGCGGCTGCTCCTTCAAGCCGGTCCGCCATCTCGCATCGGACGCGGCCCTGATCAAGCCCGGCGAATCGACCCGAAAAGACGTGCTGCGCTACTTGGGCGAGCCGGATGGCCGCCGCACGGTCGGACCGGGCGTGGAGGAATATCTGTACTCGGAGACCCGCAAAGGGCAGCTGGGCGGCCTGCCGCTGGTGGGCAGGCTGGCCGATCCGGCCAGCCAGGAAATGGTGGTCGTCACGCTCAACGGCGAGCAGGTGGCCTCCTGCGAGTTCCGGCTGCTGAAAAAAGATGATCTGGCATGGAAGAAAGATGCCCAGTGGGAGGACGTGCGATGAGCCAAACTGACCAGGACGGCGGCGCGGCGGTCCGCAGACTTTCTCTGATGCAGCGCATCTATCTCCGCTGCATGGCGTGGATTCAGACTCCAGCCGGACTGTGGGTCTTCTTTTTCATCGCCTTGGCGGAATCCTCCTTTTTTCCCATTCCGCCTGATGTCTTTTTAGTCGCCCTCTGCGTCGGCGCGCCGAAAAAATCTTTCAAATTCGCCGCAGTCTGCACTGTCGGCTCGGTCATCGGCGGCGCGCTGGGCTATGGTCTCGGCCTGGCATTCATGGACACTCTTGGCATGAAAATCGTCTCGATCTACGGGCTGGCGGAAAAATACGACATGGTGCGGGACATGTATCAGCAGCACGATGCGCTGGCTGTGGCCGCCGCCGGATTCACGCCGCTGCCTTATAAGCTTTTCACCATCACCGCCGGCGTGTGCAAAGTGAATTTTTTCACTTTTATACTGGCCTCAATTGTTTCGCGGGCGGCCCGTTTTTTTCTGGTGGCGGCGCTGATTTACAAATTCGGCGCGCCGGTGCAGTATTTCATCCGCAAATATTTCAATATCCTGACAATAATTTTCCTTCTTCTTCTGATCGGCGGCTTCGCGCTCATGAAGCTGGCCTTGTAGTCAGCTCCGGCTGACGGCATTCCCTGTCTTGCCGCTTGACAAAAATTGCCGGATTGACTATATACAGAGTCCGAATGAGCTGACAGGATGCGCCTGTCCATCTGCGGACGGCAATGCTTCCGGTTTTGCGAGCGGGTGTAGCTCAGCTGGCAGAGCACAAGCTTCCCAAGCTTGGGGCCACGGGTTCGAACCCCGTTACCCGCTCCATGATGCAGATTTGTCAGCTTTTCGGTTCATTCCGCTGCGGCGGAAGCGGACGCATTGCTGAGGTATTGTGAAAGTGGGCTATGCCCGCTTTTTTTATTGGTGTCGCACGAAGCGGGGCAAATCCTGCTGGCGGAGAAAAGGAAGGCGGCTTGTGAGCGGAGACCGGGTTGTCAGGGCGGCGGAGGAATTCGTCCGTCCGATTGCGGAGGAAATGGGGCTGGAGCTGGTCGAGACGCAGTTTCGGCAGGAGTCTGGCGGCTGGGTGCTGCGGCTGTTCATCGACCGGGCCGAAGGCGGCGTGGGCATTGACGACTGCGCCTCGGTGAGCCGCCAGCTGGCGGCTCGCTTGGAGGCCGAGGATGTCATCAGCCACGCCTACACGCTGGAGGTCTCCTCGCCCGGTGCTGAACGCCCGCTCAAGCGGATCGAGGATTTTGTCCGCTTCGCAGGCCGCCGGGCCAAAATCAAACTCAAGGAGCCGGTCAACGGCGAGCATGCCTTTTTCGGCACGCTGGCAGCGGCAGACACGGAAAAACAGCAGATCACGCTGGCTGCGGAGCAGGGCGGGCTGATGACAATTGATCTGGACGCAGTGGCCAGGGCCAGGCTCTGCCTGTAGCGGGCGGCTGACCGAGAGGAGAAGAGCATGTCAGAATTGAAACGGATACTGGATCAGATCTGCCGCGACAAAGGCATAGACCGCACCCTGATGATCGAGGCGATTGAAGAGGCGGTGCGCTCGGCGGTGCGGAAAAAATACGGCGGCAAGCGCGACGTGGAGGTGCAGTACAACGAGACGCTGGGCGAGATTGAGGTCTTCCGCTACCGCACTGTGGTCGATGATGTCTGGGACGAGGAGTCGGAGATTCATATTGACGAGGCCCGCAAGCTGGCACCGGACATCGAGCTGGAGGAGGATCTCGGCGAAAAGCTGGACAACGTCGCCGAGCTGGGCCGCATCGCCGCTCAGTCCGCCAAGCAGGTGATCATTCACAAGATGCGCGACGCGGAGCGCGAGGTCGTTTTCGACATGTTCCGCGACCGCGAAGGCTCGATTGTGGACGGCATCGTCCAGCGTTTCGAGCGCGGCAAGATGATCGTCAACTTGGGCCGCACCGACGCGGTGCTGCCGCGCGAGGGCCAGATTCCCAAGCGCTCCTACAAGCAGGGCGACCGCATCCGGGCCTATTTGCAGGAAGTGCGCCACGACGCGCGCGACTCGCAGCTGCTTCTCAGCCGCACCTGCAACGAGTTTCTGATCAAGCTCTTTGAGCTGGAAGTGCCGGAGATCGCTGAAGGCATCGTCAAAATCATGGGGGCATCGCGCGAGCCTGGCTTCCGGGCGAAAATCGCGGTGGCCTCTTCGGAGTCGGACGTGGACCCGGTCGGCGCCTGCGTCGGCGTGCGAGGGGCGCGGGTGCAGAACGTGGTGCAGGAATTGCAGGGCGAGCGCATTGACATTGTGCCGTGGAGTCCCGATCCGGCCCGCTATGTGGCCAACGCCCTCGCTCCGGCGGAAGTCATATCGGTGGCGGTGGACGAGGCGAATCACTCGCTGCTGGCCATTGTGCCGGATGATCAGCTCTCGCTGGCCATCGGACGGCAGGGGCAGAACGTGCGGCTTGCCGCCCGCCTCCTTAGCTGGCGCATTGATGTGAAGAGCGAGAAAGCGTATCAGAACCTCAGTAGTCCGGGCTGTCAGAGCCTCTTGGAGCTGGACGGGATTGACGAGGCCGAGGCGGAGCGGCTGGCTGACGCGGGCATTGACTCGCCGGAGAAGCTGGCCGCCGCGCCGCTGGCGGAGATTGTCAGGCTGACTGGCATGGATGAGGATGAAGCCGCGCTGCTGAAGATTCAGGCCGCCGAGGCCGGGCAGGAGCAGCCGGATAAGACGGATGCGGAGCCGGTTCCCGGCCTGCCGCAGGATGAGACAGAAGACTGACCAGCCATGCGGCGGGGGCATGTCCCGATCCGCACCTGCAAAGGCTGCGGTCAGAAGCGTCCGGCGGCGGAGCTGATCCGCCTGACGCTGGCTGAGGGCGGCGGCCTTCGCGAGGACAGCGGCAGATGCCTGCCAGGGCGCGGGGTCTGGTGCTGTCCGGGCGGCGCGTGCCGTCTCCGGCTGGAAAAGAACAAAAAAGGCTTGAGGCGGGCGTTTCGTCTTTAAGCCGCTGCGAATTGCAGTTATACTACGGGCAAGAAAGGTTACGGGAGCAATTGATGAGCAGGATCCGCATCTACGATCTGGCGAAAGAAGCCGGTCTCAAAAGCAAAGATCTGGCAGACAAGCTGGCGGCAATGGGTTATCCGATCAAAAGCGCCAGTTCCACAGTTGATGACGACATGGCTGCCGACATCCGCCGCAAGGTCTTGGGCAAGGCGACTGCTGAGATGACGGAGAAACCCATCGGCGCAAAACACAGAGGTGCGGAGATGCCAGACAAAGGGGGCGCATCGGTGGTCCGGCGCAGGTCCCGGGATCAGAAGGAGCATTTGGCCCGGCAGGCTGAAGAGGCGGCGGCCAAAGCGGCGGAGCAGGCGGCGCGGAAAAAAGCGGATGAAGATATGCAGGCGGCAGCGGGCGACGCGGTTGCGGCGGAGCCGGGCAATGCCCTGACCTCCTCTGAAGCGCCGCCCGTGTCGGCAGGCGGCGAGAGGCCGCAGCAGCCCCAGCCGCCGAAACGGGCCAAAGGGCTGGCCCGGATCATCGGCCAAGTGGTGATGCCGGTGTCGGCGGAGGAGCCGAGACGTTCTTCCGGCGCAGGCCGTCCAGGCGGCGGAAGCGGCAGGCCGCAGGGACAAGGCGGCCCGTCCTCCCGTCCGCAGGCGCCCTCATCAGCTCGTCCGGCAAGAAATGCGGCGGCAAGCGCGCCTGCCAGTCCGGCGGCGGCTCCGGATCCTGCCCGCAGAGGCGGCGGTGGTGGCGCGGCGAAAAAAGGCGGCAAGCGCGGCGGTTCCGCTGAAGAGGAAAGCCGGGCGAAAAGCGGCGGCAAAGGCGGCGGAAGCCGGGGCAAGGGCGGAGGCCGTCAACCGCAGGCCTACGGCAGCGCGGGGGGCGATGATTTTTATCAGGGCCGCCGCAAGAAGGACAAGCGGGCCAAGAGCAAGCCGTTGCCCCAGCCGGTGGGCGAGACCAAAGCCATCAAGCGGCGGATCACGGTTTTTGAGACCATCACCGTCGGCGAGCTGGCCAAACGGATGGGTGCCAAGGCGGGCGAGGTCATTGCCAAGCTGATGAAGCTCGGCGTTCTTGCCACGCTCAACCAGTCTTTGGACGTGGATACCGCCGCGCTGGTCGCCGCCGATTTCGGTTATGAGGTCGAGCAGGGCATGACTGAGGAGCTGGGCGTGGAGGCCTTGCAGCAGGCTGAGGAGACCGGCGGCGAGCGTGTGCCCCGTTTCCCGGTGGTCACGGTCATGGGCCATGTTGACCACGGCAAAACCTCGATTCTTGATGCGATCCGCCGCACTGACGTGGCCGCTGGCGAGGCAGGCGGCATCACTCAGCACATCGGTGCCTATCATGTGCAGGCCAAATCCGGCGACATCACCTTTGTCGACACACCCGGCCACGCCGCTTTCACCGAGATGCGGGCGCGCGGTGCCAAGGTCACGGACATTGTCGTGCTGGTTGTGGCCGCCGATGACGGCGTGATGGAGCAGACCAAGGAGGCCATCGCTCATGCGCAGGCCGCCGAGGTGCCGATTGTGGTGGCGATCAACAAAATAGACAAGGACAACGCCGACCCGGCGCGAGTCATCCGCGAGCTGGGTGATTTCGGCCTGATCCCGGAAGCATGGGGCGGCAGCACGATCTTCTGCGAGACCGCAGCTAAAAAAGGCATTGGCATCGCCGAGCTGCTCGAAAGCATCCAGTTGCAGGCGGAAATCCTTGAGCTGACTGCTGATCCCAAGCGCAAGGCGCGGGGCACGGTCATCGAGGCCCAGCTGCACAAAGGCCGGGGGCCGGTGGCCACGGTGCTGGTGCAGGAAGGCACGCTGCGGGTGGGCGAGTGGTTCATCGCCGGACAGTTCAGCGGCAAAGTGCGCAGCCTGATGAACGAGCGCGGCGAGCTGGTGACTGAGGCCGGACCGTCCATTCCGGTCGAGGTGCAGGGGCTGTCCGGCGTGCCGCAGGCAGGCGACGAGTTCATGGTGCTCAAGGATGAGAAGATGGCCAAGGCCCTTTCTGATGCCCGCCAGCTCAAGGTGCGCGAGTCCGAGCTGGCCTCGGCCACCAAAGTTTCGCTCGACAACCTCTTTGCGAAGATGGCCGAGCAGACGGTGAAGGAGCTGCGCGTGGTGCTGCGCGCCGACGTGCAGGGCACCTTGCAGGCCTTTGGTCAGGCGGCGGAGAATCTCTCCACCGAAGCGGTGCGGGTGCGGGTGCTGCACGAGGGCGCAGGCGCGATCACCGAGAACGACATTCTGCTGGCCTCAGCTTCAGATGCGCTGATCATCGGCTTCAACGTCCGACCGTCGGCCAAGGTCAAAGATTTGGCCGACCGCGAAGGCGTGGACATCCGCACCTATGATGTCATCTACCACGCTCTTGAGGACATCGAGAAGGCTATGGCGGGAATGCTTGATCCTGAGCTGCGCGAGCGGGTGATCGGCTCCGCCGAGGTGCGCGAGATATTCTCCGTGCCCAAGATCGGCAACATAGCGGGCTGCGTGGTCACAGAAGGCAAAATCGAGCGGAATGCCCATATCCGGGTGCTGCGCGAGTCAGTGGTCATCTACACCGGCAAAATTGCCTCCTTGCGCCGCTTCAAGGATGACATGAAAGATGTCGCAGCAGGCTACGAATGCGGCATCGGCATCGAAAAATTCAATGATGTCAAGGTCGGCGACACGCTGGAAGCCTTCCATGTGGATAAAATCGCCGCCACCCTTTAAATCAAGCGAGGCTGCGCGATGAGGCAGGAATTCAATTTCACCCTGCCCGGACTGGGCAAGCCGAAAAGCTCGCGCCCGGACCGGATAGCTGAAGCGGTCGTGCAGGAGCTGGCCATGCTCCTGCGCCAGGAAGTGCAGGATGCCCGGCTGCTGCGGGTGTCTTTTTCCAGAGCGCAGGTCTCGCCTGACCTGAAGCTGGCCAAGATTTGGTTCACTGTTCCGGAGGGAGCGGACGCTGCGGCAATTCTCAAAGCCTTGCAGCACGCCAGCGGCTTTTTCCGCTCGCATCTCGCCAAAACGCTGAACCTGCGCCGCACCCCCGATCTGCTCTTCTATCATGACCGGCAGAGCGAGGAAGCCGAGCGGCTGGAGCGCATTTTCAGGGAGATCCGCAGCCAGGAGCCAGCAGGTGAGGACGGAGAAGGCGGCGGACGTGGGTAAAAAAGCGATTGCGCAGGCAGTGCAGGCGGCAGGCAATTTTGTGCTGGCCACGCATGTCCGCCCGGACGGCGACGCGCTTGGCTCGCTCTTCGGCTTGGCGCGAATTCTGACTGCGCTGGGCAAACAGGTGCTTTGCTATCTGGAGGAACCGCCGCCGGAGCTGCACAGCCGTTTTGCCGCTGGGCTGCGCTGGGAAAGCGATATCGAGCGCGTCCTCGCCTTTGCTCAGGAGTGCGGCCCGGACATCATGGGCATCTGCTTGGATTGCGGCGACATGGCCCGCTTGGGCAAGAACGCGGCAGCCCTGCGCGAAATCAGGCCCTTTGCGGTGATTGACCACCACCAGAGCAACGATGGGTTCGGCGAGCTGCTCTGGATAGAGCCGGGCCGCTCCTCCACCGGCGAAATGGTGTATGATCTGGCTGCCGAGCTGGGAGCTGCCGAAAACATGTCTTTGGAGGCTGCCGAATGCCTCTACACCGCCCTTGTCACCGACACAGGCTCCTTTCAGTACGACAGCACCACGGCGCACACCTTCGCTGTGGCAGGCCGTCTGCTCAACCGGGGTGTGCGGCCCGCCGCGATCTGTCAGCGGCTCTATGACAACGCCTCTTTCGGCAGCCTCCAGCTCATGCAGCTCGTGCTCTCCACTCTCCAGACTTTTTTCGACGACCAAGTGGCAGTGATTCAAGTCTCGCAGAAAATGCTGGAGACGACCGGCACGGATTATGCGGATTGCGACAATCTGATCAATTTTCCCCGCTCCATCAAGGGAGTGCGGGCGGCGGTCTTTCTCAAGGAGCGCGAGGACGGCGAGGTTTCGGTCAGCATCCGGGCCAAGGGCGACTGTGACGTGGCCTGGGCTGCGGCCCAGTTTAGCGGCGGCGGCCATAAAAACGCGGCGGGCTTCCGTTTGCATGGCCAGAGCATGGAGCAGGTGCGGGATTTGCTTCTGCCGGTGCTAGAAAAGGCTTTGGTGCAGGGCAGGCAGTGAGTTTGGCTGAATCCGCCGCCGGAGTTGTTCTGATTGACAAACCTGCCGGGCCGACTTCTTTTGCCATAGTGCAAAAGCTGCGCCGTCTGCTGGGCGTGAAAAAAATCGGTCATGCGGGCACGCTGGATCCTTTTGCCAGCGGCCTGTTGATTCTCTGTGCCGGGCGGGAGGCGACGAAGCGCATTGACTGCTTCATGGCGGGACGCAAGACCTATCAGGCTGTCCTTCAGCTTGGCCAGGAAACAGAGACCCTTGACCCGGAAGGCGCAGTGACAGCGGTCAGGCCAGTGCCGGAGCTGCGCGAGGATGAGCTGGCCGCGCTGCTGGCGGCATTTGTCGGCCCGCAGCTGCAAGCTCCGCCAGCCTACTCAGCTGCCAAGTATCAGGGCAAGCCGCTGTATCACTACGCCCGTCAAGGCATTGTGATAGAAAAAGAGGCCAAGGCGATAGAAATTTACAGTCTTGACCTGAACAGTTACGATCCGCTGACGGCCCGTCTCACACTGACCGTTTCATGCAGCCGGGGCACCTACATCCGGGTTTTAGCGGCGGATATTGGCCGCAAGATCGGCTGCGGGGCGCATCTGACCGCCCTGCGCCGCACCCGCAGCGGCGGTTTCACGGTTGAAGAGGCGGCGGACGGGGCGCAGCTTTTTGCCGCCAACAGCCCGGACGCGCTGGCCGTTCTGCAAGCTAAAATGCAGACCGTGGAACAGGCTCTGGCCCGGACTTGAGCAGGGGCGAAAAATTTTTCGCCCCTGCTGCTGTTGCAACGTTAAACTGACAAGTTTTGCAGACGCAAAAAGCTGCCTGAGCGGAGTCGAAGGCAGCGGCCCGGTCGGCGGTTTCGGCTCCGCTCAACCGCCTTCGCATGGAAAAAGGCGGAACCGGCAACGTAACGTTGCGGGAATACGGCTGTTCCGCACAGGGCGGAGCAGCGGCTGTCTGCCGCATCTCATTCCTCGGATGCGGAACCGCAGGCATTATGTATCCAGACTCCGGCGAGGCTGAGGAACAACAGGCTTTGCCGACAGCGGAAGGACGCACCTTCTCGGAGGCCAATCATGGCGCAAGACACAGCAAAGAAAAAAGAAATCATCGGCAAATTCGCGGCGCACGACGGCGACACCGGCTCGCCGGAAGTGCAGATCGCGCTGATTTCCGACCGCATCACCTACCTGACCGAGCATTTCCAGACGCACGCCAAGGATCATCATTCCCGCCGCGGCTTGCTCAAGCTGGTCGGCCAGCGGCGCAGCCTGCTCACCTATCTGCGGAAGAAGGACATCAACCGCTACCGCACCGTGATTCAGGCACTGGGCATCAGGAAGTAGCCTGCCCTGCCCCGTCTCCTGCCGCTGCTGCGGCGGGAGACAGCCTTCCCAACCGACATTTGTGAAAAACAGCTCATGGCATTGCTTCCTTGGTTTCTTTTCATTCTGCTGATTTTAGCCCTGCTCTTTCTTGATCTTGGCGTTTTTCACAAGCAGAACAAGGTTATTGCCGCCAAGGAGGCCCTTCTTTGGACAATGTTCTGGGTGGTGCTGGCCCTCCTCTTCAACATTTTCATTTTTTACGCCTACAGCCATAACTGGCTGGGCATCGGCCTTGGTGAACATGCGCTGAAATCCGGCAAGGATGCGGCCTTGAAATTTTTCACCGGCTACATTATTGAAAAATCTCTCAGCTTGGACAACATCTTCGTTATTGCGATGATCTTTTCCTATTTCAAAGTAGAGGGAAAATATCAGCACCGGGTGCTGTTCTGGGGCATTTTGGGCGCATTGGTCATGCGCGGGGCGATGATACTGGCCGGAACTGCCCTGATTCAAACCTTTGACTGGATGATTTACGTCTTCGGCGGCTTCCTCATCCTCACCGCAGGCAAGATGCTTTTCAGCGGCGACGAGGAAATTGAGCCGGAAAAAAATTTTCTCATCCGGGCGGCGCGGAAATTTTTTCCTGTCTCGCCAAAATTTGAGGGAGAAAAATTTTTCACTGTCTTGGACGATGGCAGAAAAGCGGTTACGCCAATGTTTCTCGTCCTGCTGATCATCGAAAGCACCGACCTGCTCTTTGCCGTTGATTCTATTCCGGCCATTTTCGCCGTCACCACGGATCCGTTCATCGTCTTCACCTCCAATGTCTTCGCCATTCTCGGCCTGCGCTCGCTTTATTTCGCCTTGGCCGCGATGATTGACCAGTTCCGCTATCTGAAGCTCAGCTTGGTGGCGGTGCTGGCTTATGTGGGCGTGAAGATGATCCTCTCGCATCATTATCCCATCCCCACCGGCCTGTCCTTGGGCATCATCGCGGGCATCCTCTGCGCAGGCGTGGCCGCCTCGCTGCTCGCCAGCAGGAGGGAGGAGAAGGCGCGGAGACCGGCCTGAAAGTTTGATCATAACGCAGAAGAAAAGACCCGGCCATCAGCCCGGGACAGCTGAACGCAAAGGAGTTTGCATGTACAAGAGGACAGAGGTTGAGATCGGCGGGCGCAGCATGGTTTTTGAAACCGGCAAACTGGCCAAGCAGGCCAGCGGCTCAGTGGTGGTCTCCTGCGGAGACACAGTTGTGCTGGTCACGGCGGTGGCGGAGAAAAAAGCGAAAGACGACATGGGCTTTATGCCCTTGACCATAGAATATCAGGAGCGGCTCTACGCCGCAGGCCGGATTCCGGGCAACTACTTCCGCCGCGAGATTGGCCGCCCTTCCGAGAAAGAAATCCTGACCAGCCGTCTGATTGACCGCCCACTGCGGCCCCTTTTTCCAAAAAACTGGAGATCGGAAACCCAAGTCATCGCCACCGTGTTTTCAGCGGACACGGAGATGGATCCCGACATTTTGGCCATGAACGGCGCGTCCGCCGCCTTGGCTCTGTCTGATGTGCCGTGGGCCGGGCCGGTGGCCGCCGCCCGCGTCGGCTATGTGGACGGCGCATACGTCCTCAATCCCAGCAGGAGCCTGATCGCGAAATCCGCGCTCAATCTGGTGGTCGCCTGCACGGAGAACGCCGTGGTCATGGTCGAAGGCCGCTGCGGGGAACTGAGCGAGGAACTGGTGCTGGATGCGATTTTCTTTGTCCATCAGTCAGTGCAGCTGCTCATCGCTGCGCAGAAGGAGATGCAGGCCGAGGCAGGAAAGGTCAAGCGGACGATTGCGCCGCCTGTGGTCAACGAGACACTGAAGGCCAGAGTTGAGCTGCTGGCGGCCGCTGGGATGGAAGAAGTGGTGGCCACGCCGGAAAAGATGGCCCGCTACAGCCGCTACGACGCGCTGCTTGACGAGGTGCTGGCTGTTCTGGAGCCGGAACTGTATGAAAAAAGCTCGGAAGTTGCTGACATCCTTGACGCGTATAAGAAAAAAGTCATGCGCGGCCGCATTGTTGAGCAGGGCATCCGTCTGGATGGCCGCCGCCATGACGAAGTGCGGCCCATCAGCTGCGAGGTCGGCGTTTTGCCCAAGGCCCACGGCTCGGCTCTCTTCACACGCGGCGAAACTCAGGCACTGGTTGTGGCCACGCTCGGCTCCGAGCGCGACGAGCTGCATGTCGAGGGGCTGACCGGCGATGTCTACCGCCGCTTCATGCTCCATTACAACTTTCCGCCCTTCTGCGTCGGCGAGGCGCGGCCCCTGCGCGGCCCCAGCCGCCGCGACATCGGCCACGGCACCTTGGCCCGCCGGGGCATTGAGGCGGTGCTGCCTGATCCCGCCGGTTTCCCCTACACCCTGCGCCTCACCTCCGAAGTGCTGGAGTCCAACGGCTCCTCCTCGATGGCCACGGTCTGCGGCGGCAGCTTGGCCTTGATGGACGCGGGCGTGCCGATCAAATCGCCGGTCTCCGGCGTGGCCATGGGCCTGATCAAAGAGGGCGACAAGGTGGTGGTTCTGACCGACATACTCGGCGACGAGGATCATCTCGGCGACATGGATTTCAAGGTTGTTGGCACCAGCCAAGGCATCGCCTCGCTCCAGATGGACATCAAGATCGACGGCGTGAGCCGCGAGATCATGGGCAACGCCTTGGCGCAGGCCAAAGAAGGCCGCCTGCACATTTTGGAGAAAATGCACGAGGTGATCGGCATTCCCCGCGCCGATATCGCCGACCATGCGCCCAAGTACGTGACCACCAAAATCAGCCAGGACAAAATCCGCGACATCATCGGACCGGGCGGCAAGATCATCCGCGAGCTGACCTTGGAGTTTGATGCCAAGATTGACGTGGACGACGACGGCACGGTGAAGATTTTCGCCAAGAGCAACGAGTCCGCCGCCGCCCTGCTCGCCCGCATCGAGGGCATGACCGCCATGCCGGAAGTGGGCCGGATTTACAACGGCACAGTAAAAACTATCAAGGATTTCGGTGCCTTTGTCGAAATTCTGCCCGGCACGGACGGCATGGTGCATATCTCCGAGCTGGCTTTGCAGCGAGTCGCCAAGGTCGAGGATGTCCTCAAAGAGGGCGACAAGGTGCAGGTCAAGGTGCTGGAGGTTGACAGCCGGGGCCGCATCCGCCTCAGCCGCAAGGCGGCGATGGAGGAGAGCAAAGTCTGATTTTTTTGCAGCCAACCGCGCCGCTTCCTGCGGACAACGACATGGAGACGAGATGACGAAGAGAGTATGCAGCAGTCTGGCCGCGCTCATTTTTCTGCTGGCCTCTTGGGCCGAGTCTGCGGAAGTGGTTGACGCTTGCGCCGCCGTGGTCAATCAGGATGTCATCACCGTGTCCGAAGTCGAGGAGGCGGTCAGGCCGATTGCCGAGCGGATCAAAGCCGAGGCGCCGTTCAGCCAGCGGGACGAGGCGATGCGCCAGGCCCGGCGGACGGCGCTGGAGCGGCTGATTGAGAAGCGCCTGATTCTTCAGCAGGCCGAGCAGATGCGCGTCGCTGTCAGCGAGGCGGAGGTCGAGCAGGCCCGGCGGCAGATTCTGGAGCGAGGCGGAATGAGCGAGGCGGATTTCCAAGCCGAGCTGAAAAAGATGGGCCTGAATGAGCGGCAGTACCGCGACAGCCTCCGCGAGCAGCTGCTCAGCTCCCGGCTGGTCGGCTACGCTGTCCGCTCCAAGGTGGTGGTGCCGGAAGAAAAAATACGAGACTATTATAATAAAGAGTATACTGCCAAGGCCGCAGGCTATCATCTTTTGCAGATCGGCTTCAGCAGCGGCGGCAAGGCCGCTGCCCGGCAAAAGGCTGAGGCGGTGCGTCAGCGCGCCCTGGCTGGAGAAGATTTCAAAGAGCTGGCCAGGCGGCATTCCGAGCTGCCCTCGGCGGCGGACGGCGGCGACATCGGCCTGTTCAAGGCGGACGAGATGGCTCCGCACATGCGGGAGGCCGTGACCGCGCTCAAGCCTGGCGGCATCAGTCCGGTGGTGGAGACCTCGGAGAGCCTGATGCTCTTCAAACTTCTCGCCGACGGGCAGGATGCGGTCAAGGCGCCTTATGAGTCAGTGCGGGAGGAGATTCACGAGCTGCTCCATCAGCAGGAGATGGAGGCTCGCTACAAAACGTGGATTGAGGAAATCCGCAGCGGGGCCTATATCAGGATATTATGACGGCGCCGCAGCCGGGCGGTCAAACAAAACAACCCTCAGCGCAGACATTCATGAACCAACACGAGCAGATCGGCACAGACAAACAGGCGGCTGGCGGCGAGCATGTGCGGCAGGAAATCCAAAAAACCGAATACGCCTCTGTTGGCGCGATGCTGCGCCAGCTGCGGAAGGAAAAAGGAATCAGCATCCGCGACGCGGCCAAGGAGACCAACATCTCCGCATCCAATCTGGTGGCTGTTGAGCATGAAAAGTATGCGGACCTGCCTGCCAACACTTTCATGCGCGGCCAAGTGGCCATTTACGGCAATTTTCTCGGCGCGGACGGCCCGGCGGCGGCGAAACAGTTCATCGCCGAACGCGAGCGGCATAAGCTGAACGAGCAGAAAAACAGCGGCGCAGGCCGGGAGCGCAGCTCCATGTCGGCGAAGCAGCTTGCTGAACCGGCCCACATGTCGGCGCTCACGTTGGCGGCTGGCATCATTGCGCTGATCATTTTATTCATCGCCGGATTTTTCCTATACACCGGCTGGAATCCCTTCTCCTACCAAAAACAGGAGCAGATTCCGGCGGAGCACCTTCAGCATCTGCCTGAACTTGAAGCCGCGCCGACTCCGGAAGAACCGCCGCCCAGCATCAAGCCGGCGGAGCAGGAACAGGCCGTTCCAACAGACAATTGAAAATTTTAAAAAAAGTATTGACATTTGCGGGGGGGGGGGCATATAACGTATATATAGATTGCAAACTGGCGGGAACCTGACTTGCCGGGCTGGAAAAATATCCGGACCGGGGAAGTTGATAAAGCCAAAGCCGCCGTGAGGCGGTGACGGAAAGCTGCGGGTCTCCATAGGGGAGACAGCCGGGTTGCCTGCTTCATATACCGGGAGGTATGTCATGAAATCCACAGCAACAGTATTGACCATTGGACTGGCCGCATTTTTCGCCGCTTCCATCCCTCTCGCCGCCCAAGCAGGCTTGCAGGTTAGTTATTCCCCTGAAGGCGGAACATGTCAGCGGATGCTGGCGGGCCAGTTCATCGAGGCAGGTGAAGTTTGCGTCCAAGTAGAAGGTGACTTTATGACTGTCACTTACAAAACGAGCAACGGTTGGGAACTGTCTGAAGCCCAACTTTGGGCAGGCTTGAATTTGGACCTTATGCCTGCGGGCAAGCAAGGAAATCCACAAATAGGAAATTTTCCCTATATATCCGACGATATTACCGGAGCAACAAATTATTCGTTTTATGTGCCGCTGAAGGAATTAAGCACAGGAGAGCTGTGTGATCTCACTGGTTATTTGGCAGCACATGCGTCCCTGCGTAAACCTGACGGCAATGGCGGTTATCAAACCGAAACTGGATGGGTTGAAGGGCCGCCGATCAATGGCGGCAGTTGGGCGATGTATTCTTCTGTTTCCTTTACTTGTCCTGTAGACCCCATCCTCGATCCTCTCCCTGTTGCTGAAGGTTGTGAAACCGCATTCGCCTTTGGTGATCGCAATGGCGACCTCCTCCTTGACAAAGGCGACTTGGAATTGAATGATTTCCTTAAAACAAAACGCTGGGGCTGGCAATTAGCCGTGCGGAAGGGCGACAGTTTCACTGTGCCGATTTACGCTGCTGCTGGAAAAAATGACATCAGCAAAGGAACTCTTGTTGGTGAACTGGATGTCACCTACAAGGAAAGCAAAGAGGTTGCTGTTGCTTACAGGATGCTTTCCGGTTTCAGTTTGGATAAGACGCATCTGTATGTAGGAACGAGATATCTGCCGAAAGTAGCTCCTGGCACTTACGGTCATTCTGGCTCTGACAGCTACATCGTCACCCTCAAAACTGATGCCTCCACCGTGTATGTTGTTGCCCATGCGGTTGTGCGAGGCGCAGCTCTTGAAGGCACCTGCGGTGAATAACGGCTATTAGCTCGCTTTCTAAATGCCGCAGAAGGGGCAGGCCCAGTCGGGTCTGCCTTTTTTTTCGTTGAAAAATTGCCTTCTGCCGCTGATTGGGGTATATGCTTCCGGCAGAAGATTTTTCAACCACGCTGATCCCATGCCGAACGCCCCTTGCAACATCGTTCTTGTCGAGCCGGAGATTCCGCCCAACACCGGCTCTGTGGCCCGGCTTTGCGGCGCCACGGACTCCATTCTGCACCTTGTCCATCCGCTCGGCTTCAGCACCGACGACAAGCACCTGAAGCGGGCCGGGCTGGACTACTGGCCGCAGGTTCGCATCCAGCACTGGCCGAATTTAGAGGCATTCCTCGCCGCGCAGGACGAACGCAGGCTCTTTTTTTTCACAACCAAGGCGGAGCGGCCTTACTGGCAGGCGGATTTCCAGCCCGGCTGCTTCCTTGTTTTTGGCCGGGAAACCAAAGGACTGCCAGAAGAAATCCTTGCGCTCTACGCCGACCGCTGTTATACCATTCCGATGACCAATCCGCACATCCGCAGCCTTAATCTGGCCATGAGTGCCGGAATTGTGCTGTATGAGGCGTTGCGGCAGCATGTCAAAATGTAGGGGCGAAAAATCTTTCGCCCCTGCTCCTTTATTTATATTGCAAGGAGACCGAACAATATCATGCCTGAAAGAATCTTCAACTTCAGCCCCGGCCCAGCCGTTCTGCCGCAGTCCGTCCTTGAGCAGGCGGCCCGCGACATCGTCAATTTCAACAACAAGGGCATGGGCCTGATCGAGATGAGCCATCGGTCCAAGGACTTCATGGCCGTTCTTGATGAGGCAGAAGCTCTGATCCGCGAGCTGCTGGCTGTGCCTGCGAATTACAAGGTGCTTTTCCTGCAAGGCGGCGCGTCGTCGCAATTTTTCATGGCCCCGATGAACCTGCTGGGGCCGGGCAAGAAGGCGACCTACCTCAACACTGGCGTT
Organism: Candidatus Electronema sp. JC; assembly: GCF_048287365.2. Taxonomy (NCBI): domain Bacteria; kingdom Pseudomonadati; phylum Thermodesulfobacteriota; class Desulfobulbia; order Desulfobulbales; family Desulfobulbaceae; genus Candidatus Electronema; species Candidatus Electronema sp. JC. Next base: position 46,593 of record NZ_JBLWEM020000005.1, read on the forward strand.
TGGGCGGGCAAGGCGATCAAGGAGGCCAAAGCCTTTGGACAAATTGAGGTGCCCTATTCCGGCGAGGCGAATCGCTTTCGGCACATCCCGGCGGATGATGAATATAGCGTGGCCGCTGACTCGGAATATTTGCACCTCTGCTCAAACAACACCATTTACGGCACTCAGTTCGCCCATTTCCCGGACAAAGGCTGCATGATGGTCTGCGACATGTCTTCCGACATCATGTCGCGGCCTGTTGATGTGTCAAAGTTCGGCATCATTTATGCCGGAGCGCAGAAGAACATGGGGCCTGCGGGCGTGACCATCGTCATCATCCGCGAAGACCTGCTCGACAGATGTCCGGCCACGGTGCCGGTCATGCTCCGCTACAAAACCCACGCCGACAAGGGTTCGATGTACAACACCCCGCCGACATTCGCCATTTACTGCGTCGGCTTGGTGATGCGCTGGCTGAAGGAGCAGGGCGGCCTGGCGGCTGTGCAGCAGCGCAACGAGGAGAAGGCGGCGATCGTCTATCAGGCTATTGATGCGACCGATTTTTATCGGGGCCATGCGGAGGAGGCAGCGCGCTCGCGGATGAATGTCACCTTCAACCTGCCGACCGCCGAGCTGGAGGCCAAGTTAGTCAAGGAGGCCGCCGCCGCAGGTCTGGACGGTCTGAAAGGCCACCGCGACGTGGGCGGCTGCCGCGCCTCGATCTACAACGCCTTCCCGCTGGAGGGCGTGCAAAAGCTGGCGGAGTTCATGGCGGAGTTCGCCAGGAAGAACGGCTGAGGCTTTATTTGGCCGCGCCTTTGGGGAGATGATTTGCTCCAAAGGGCGGCGGTTCTTTTTTCCTGCCGCCATGTCTTTTCTGCTCCTCATGGCTCTTGGCCGCCTGCTTGCCGCGTTGGGAATTTTTCCGGCAGGCACTGACAAGAGCCTGAATCTGTATGTCATTTACATCGCCCTGCCTGCTTTGGTTTTGCAGCAGGTGCCAAAGCTGCATTTTTCGGATCAGCTGCTTGCGCCCTTGCTGATGCCGTGGGCAGTCATCGCTGTCTCCGCTTTTTTGGTGCTGCTGGCCTGCCGCCTGCTGCGATGGTCAAAAGAAACCGCAGGCGCCTTGCTGCTCATGGTGCCGCTGGGCAACACCGGTTTTCTTGGCCTGCCGATGGTGGAGCAGTTTTTTGGCCCGGACGCGCTGGCCTATGCGGTGGTTTACGATCAGCTGGGCACTTTTCTGGCCTTGTCCACATACGGCACGCTTGTTCTCGCGCTGTACAGCGGCGGCGAGAAGCCCCGGCCAGCTGTCCTGCTCCGGCGGCTGGTCAGCTTTCCGCCCTTTGCCGCGCTGCTGCTCGCCCTCATGCTGCGGGATGTCATTTTGCCTGACTGGGCGCAGCATCTGCTGGCCATTGCCGCCAGTTCAATGGTGCCGGTGGTGATGGTGGCCATTGGCGTGCAAACCAAGCTGCTGCTGCCGCGAGACGAGATCGCGCCGCTGGCGTTCGGACTTGCTCTCCGCATGGCAGTCATACCTTTGCTTTTCATTTTCAGCTGCCGTCTGCTCAACATTTCCGGCGAGGCAGTCAAAGTGTCGCTGTTTGAGACAGCCATGCCGCCGATGGTGACAGCCAGCGTGCTTGCCTCAGTGGCCGGGCTGAAGCCGCAGCTCAGTTCAGCTTTGGCCGCTTATGGAATTGTTTGCGCATTTCTCACCTTGCCGGTGATATACAGGCTGCTGTGAATTTTCGGAAAAATAAAATGATAAATCAAGACGATATGAACAAGGGGGATAAACAAGGCCGCACAGCGCAGATTGACTATCCCTGCGTCTGGCAATACAAGCTGATCGGCTCTGACCAAGAGGCGATGCGGGCCGCAGTCTCCGCCCTGCTCGGCGACGCGCCCTATTCCTTTTCCGAATCCCGCCGTTCCAGCGCGGGCCGCTATCTGTGCATGAATCTTGAGGTCGCGGTGGAAAGTGATGAGCAGCGGCAGGCTGTTTTCCAGCATCTTGCCGGGCACCCGGCGGTGCGGCTGCTGCTGTAGGAAGGAGGGCAAAGGCATGGAAATCATTCTTGCCCGCCCGCGCGGTTTCTGCGCCGGGGTGAAGCGGGCGATCAGCATCGTCAGCAAGGCCTTGGAGCTGTACAGCCCGCCGGTCTATGTGCTGCATGAAATCGTGCACAACAGCCATGTGATCCGGGAGCTGACGGCCAAAGGCGCGGTTTTCGTCGAGCAGCTGGAGGACATTCCCGCCGGTTCAGTGACCATCTTCAGCGCGCACGGGGTGTCCCGCGCTGTGACCGAGCAGGCGGCGGCCCTTGGCCTGCGCGTCATTGACGCGACCTGCCCCTTGGTGGCCCAGGTCCACCGCCGCGTCACCCGCCTGAACAAAATCAGCTGCGACGTGCTGGTGATCGGCCACAAGGGCCACCCGGAAGTGGAGGGCACCTGCGGTCACGCTGACGGCGCGGTGCATGTCATCTCCTCGGTCGACGAGGTGGAGAGTCTGACTGTGCGCGATCCAGCCCGCGTCGGCTGGGTCACGCAGACCACCCTCAGTGTGGACGACACCGCCGCAATCCTCGCCGCCCTGCGCAGGCGTTTCCCCCTCCTGGCCGAGCCGGAGCGCACCGACATCTGCTTCGCCACCACCAACCGGCAGCGGGCGGTGCGGCAGCTGGCGGACATGACCGATCTGCTGCTGGTGGTCGGCTCCAAGAACAGCTCCAACTCCAACCGCCTGCGCGAGGTGGCGAGCAAAAAAGGTGTTCCGGCGTATCTGATTGATGAAGCCGACGAAATTGACCCGGTTTGGCTGCGCGGCGCAAGGCGGGTCGGCGTGACTGCCGGAGCATCTGCGCCGGAGCATCTGGTGAAGGAAGTGGCGGACTGGCTGCGGCGGCACGGCGCGGTCAGTGTGACCGAAATGGACGGCGAGACCGAGCAGATCGCCTTTCAACTCCCGGAGCTGCGTGTCTGATGGCTCTTGCCCTGATCACCGGCGGCAGCCGTTCCGGCAAATCCGCCTTTGCCCAGCAGCGGGCCGAAGCTCTTGCCGCGCCCCGGCTTTTTGTGGCCACCTGTCCGCGCATCGACCCGGAAATGGACGGGCGCATCCTCCGCCATCAGCAGGAGCGGCAGGGCAAAGGCTGGCAGACTGCGGAGGAGCCGCTGCGGCTGGCGGAGGTGCTGTGCTGCCGTCCCGATGAAGAAACCGTGCTCATTGACTGCCTCACGCTGTGGATCAGCAATTTGATGCACGAGGCCGAGCAGCAGGGCGGCGCATTGGATGAGGAGCATGTCAGCGCGCTGACCAAGGAGCTGTGTCAAACCGCCAGCAGACGGCGCGGGCAGGTGATTTTGGTCAGCAACGAGGTCGGACTGGGCATCGTCCCGGACAATCCTGCCGCCCGGCGTTTCCGTGATCTGGCGGGCCGCTGCAATCAGACAGCGGCGGCGGCGGCTGATGAAGTTTTTCTTGTCTGCTGCGGCATTCCGCTGCGGCTCAAGTGAGTTTTACGAAAAAATATGCAGGAGAATAATACTTAGGAGTTACGCAGTTGCATAAAGATTGATAGGCTCAAGCGTATAAATCGGTTTCGTCAAATACGCCCGAACAGCGTCACGGATGATGGCAGTCTTTGCCTCGAACCAAGAAATTCCTTTGACAAAACAATGATATTCAA
>NZ_JBLWEM020000006.1:0-8466 GCF_048287365.2 Candidatus Electronema sp. JC
TTCCGCCATATTCTCCTGATTTGAACCCCATAGAGCATAAATGGGCGCAAGCAAAGGCACTCAGAAGAAAACTTGGCTGTTCGACAGATGAGATTTTTCAGCAGCCATGTTTATAGTCAATTTATTGTGCTACGGCTATAAGACGGAAGAGCAGGTGCTGCCGCCAATTTCAATGAAGACTTTGGCTGTGCCGGTCATTCCGCCGACAACAAAGGAGGATGAAAAGATACTTACGGCATTGAAAGAGTTTTTAGATGCGGAGTGTGCAGAAAAAGATGCTTATCCAGAAGATGCCTGCAAGACAGAAAGAAAAATTGAGCGGTTAAGCGAGGACAAGCTGCTGGTGAGTATGCTTATTGACAGAGCGGCATACAATCAGACTGTTGCGGTCTATATAATTAACGACAATCCGCCGTATAATCCAAAGCCTGCCACAGAGGATGGCATGATATATGACAGTGCTGGAGGGTTTGGACTTGAAGTTCAAAACATAGGGATGCTGCACTCATCGGCAAGAGGTAGAGGATTGGGCGACTGCTGGATCTGGGCTTCATGGGCATGGACAGGGAAATCCTTTGAAAAAGCAACCGAAGGCTCATCAGGCATGTGCAGAGGCTTTGGCGGCGGCGCATGGGATTTGCCGACGTTTGTCAGCAAGGTGGTGAACCCTAATGCGCCGCCAGAAAATTAATTTCAGAAGCAGTGGTTTGAAGATCGGAGCCGTCTGCGTTGCCTGCTGCATGGCGGCGTATTTTGCAGCGACACGGTGCAATATCAATCCGCAGCACAGGATTGGCGACGTTGTGGATGAATTTAACGGTGTGACGGTGCATTACAATGGCGGCGTGAATCACGTCAAAGACAGGAACCTCAGCCCGGACGGCTACAATATTGGCCTGCGCTATCAATGTGTTGAATTCGTGAAGCGGTATTATCTCCAGCGTTTCGGGCACAAGATGCCGGACTCAAAAGGACATGCGAAAGATTTTTTTGATCCGACCCTGTCCAACGGCAGTTTGAACGCCAAGAGAAATCTTGTCCAGTTTCATAACGGCGGCAAGACAAAGCCAGCGAAAGAGGATATTGCGGTTTTTGCGCCGTGGCTGCTGAACAGATACGGACATGTGGCAATCATTGCCAAGGTGACAGAAGATTCTGTCGCAATCATTCAGCAGAATCCGGGGCCATTTGGAAAGCCCCGCGAAACATACCGCCTGCTGCATTCAGAGGCTGGAACATGGCGTGTGGAGCATGAGCGGCTGCTGGGCTGGTTAAGGCGGACAGCCAGCGTTCCGCTCACGGATTCCGGCGGAGAAGAAACTGCTCCTCGATGAAATCAGCAATTCTGCCGTGTTCATGCAGGCCGAAGCTGTTTTCCTCGTGCAGGGCGCAGTCCGAGGCCACGGCAATCACGCCGCTGACCTGCCCGCGCAGGCGCGGGCCGCCGCCCCGGAACACTTCGATTTTCGGCACATCCGCCGCCTCTTTGAAGCCTTCACCGATGACAATGTCCATATCGGTGAAAAAACATCGGACAATGGCGGCCAGATTTTTTTCCTGCCGCTCCACCGTGAGAATCATCCGCTCCGGCGTGACCAAAGCCACTGCCGCCGCGCCTGCCTGCCGGTGGATGTCAGTGTCCGTGCCCGGCTGATCAGAGAACAAGCCGCTGTCCTTGGTCGATTTGACTGCCGCCGTCCGCCAGCCTCGCTCCGCGAGCAGGCGGACGACTTGGGCGGCCAGCGTGGTCTTGCCGCAGCTGTGCCAGCCGATGAAGGTGACGACCGGCGGGGTCATGCCATCAGCTCTCTGAGAGCGGCGGCCAGCTGTCCAGCCATCTCCCGGTGCCGCGCCTCAATTTGCTTCGGCATCTCCTTCTCCAAAGCCAACGCTGTTTTGGCCAGCTCCTCCAGCCCCAGATTGAGCAGCCCGCCTTTAAGGGCATGAGCCTGCCGCCCGCCCTCCGCGCCGTGCCCCGCATCGAGGCATTCCTGCAATTTGCCGATGTTCTCACGGAGCGAGCCGGCGTAAGCGGCCAGCACTTCGTCAGCGTCAGCCTGCTCCAGCTCGAACTGCTTCATGATATGCTGCCTGACCGCTGCCAGAGAGACTGCGGCAGACGCCTCCTTCTGCCGCTGAGTGTCCGTGTTCTGCGGCGGCTCCTCCGGCGGCGCGGCATCGCTCCGGTCAAAAGTTTGCAGCACCTTCAGCAGGGCGATTTTTTTGTAAGGTTTGCTCAGATATTCGTCCATGCCCGCATCCAAGCACTGCTGCCGGTCCTCGCGCAGGGCGTTGGCGGTCACGGCGATGATATAGATGTGCCTGCCAGCCAGCTGCGCCTTGAGATCTGCGGCGATGCCCGCCAAATCAGGCGGCAGCGCGGGATCCTGTCCCTGCTCGATGCTGCGGATGTGCCGTGTGGCGGTGAGGCCGTCCATCACCGGCATCTGCATGTCCATGAAAATCAAATCGTAGCTGCTCCGGCTCAGCCAAGCAAGGGCTTCGGCGCCGGTGGCGGCCACAGTCACCTGATGTCCCTGTTTTTTGAGCAGGATGACCGCCAGCTGCTGATTGGCCGGATTGTCCTCCACCAGCAGAATGTTCAGCCTGCGGCTGACCGGGCCGACATCTTCGGCCTCGCGCCGCATGTCCGCCGCCGCCTTGGCCCCGCCGTTCTCCAGCAGGAGCGAGAATGAGAAGGCGCTGCCCTGCCCAAGCTCGCTCTCCAGCTCAATTTTGCTGCCCATCATCTGAAGCAGGCTGTTGCTGATGGACAGGCCGAGGCCGGTGCCGCCGTACTCTCTGGTGATTGAGTTGTCCGCCTGAGTGAAGTCGGCGAAAATTTTTTCCTGCTGCTCTTTGGCAATGCCGATGCCGGTGTCAACAATTTTGAAGTCCGCCAAGCAGCAGCTCTCCTCCACCGCCTGCACCTCAATCTCCAAGGTCACATGGCCCTTCCGGGTGAACTTGATCGCGTTGCTGACCAAATTGAGCAGCACCTGCCGGATGCGCAGGGAGTCGCCGACCGGCGAGCAGTCCTCGTCGCCGCTGATGCGCAGCCGCAGCTCAATGTTCTTCTGCTCGGCGAGAATTTTCAGCGTGGCGACGATCTCCTCAGCCAGATGGCGGAGGCTGAAGGGGCGGCGGTCCAGCTCCAGCCGTCCTGCCTCTATTTTGGAAAAATCAAGGATGTCGTTGATCAGCGAAAGCAGCACCGAGGCGGAGCTGTTGACATTTTCCAAATAGCCGCGCTGGTCAGGCTGAAGCGGGGTGTCGAGCAGCAGCTCGCTCATGCCGATGATCGAATTCATCGGTGTGCGGATTTCATGGCTCATTTTGGCGAGGAACTCGCTTTTGGCCTTGTTGGCCGCGTCCGCCTGCTGTCTGGCCCGCTTCAGATCGGTGATGTTCTCTTTCGTGAGGACGAACTGCGTGATCTCATCCTGCTCGTCGCGGATGGACGAGACCACCACGTTCTCTTCGTAAAAGTCGCCGTTCTTCTTCCGGTTGACCAGCTCGCCCGCCCATTCCTGTCCGGCCCGGACCGCCTCCCAGACCGGCTCGTACACCGCCGGATCGGGAGAGAGGCTGGAGAGGCTTCTGCCGATCACCTCATCCGCCTCGTAGCCGGTCAGCGTGACAAAAGTGCGGTTGACATACTCGACCACGCCGGAGATGTCAGTGATCACCACTGAGTTGGAGCTTTGCTCCACCGCCTGGCTGAGACGGCGGATTTTTTCAAACATCTCGTTCTGGACGCTCATGTCCTCGAAGAGGAACAGCTCGCGCCGCATCTCCGGCTGCTGCTCGTCGTCAATGGCCACCCGGCGGACCTTGCTCCAGAACGGCTGCGGCTCCTCGTCCTTGTCCGCTTTTCTGACCATGTAGAACATTCTGCCGCTGCCGTCCCAGCACTCGGCCTCCTTGCCCGCGAAAATGGAGGCGTGGAAGACCGGCCAGGGGATTTCCTGAATCTCCTCGAAACGGTAGTTGAAAAGACGCTCAAAGGTGCTGTTGACCCGGACGATCCTGCCGTTCTGCACCAAAATCAGGCCGAGCATGGTGTTGTTGATGATCACCTGCAGCTCGGCCAAGGCGGCGTGGAGCCGCTCGTCCATCTCCCTGGCCTTGGTGATGTCCTGGGCCATGAGCATCAGGCCGGACGGCCTGCCGTCCTCCTGTCCTTGACGCGCCCGGATGGGCGAGAGATAGACCTCGATGGTCTGCTGATATTTGCGGCCGCGCGGACGGCGGCCCGGCAGATCCAGCAGATCGTAGCTGATTCCGTCCGCAGTGCCGATGGTGAAGGTGTGCGAGCCTTTTTCCTGCGCCTGCTTGATCAGTCGGCTGAAGTCGTCCGCCCGCTGATTGATCCGCCCTTGAAACTCATCGACTTTCCGATGGATCACGTCCGCCGCCCTGTAGCCGAAAATCCGCTCCGCCACCGGGTTGAAGTAGGTGATCTTCCGGTCCATGTCCGTGGCCGCGATGGCCATGACCTGCGAGGAGCAGAGCAGGTTGTCGATGAGGATGTTCTGCTGCTGAAGCTCCTTGGTCTTGGCCTCGACCCGGCCCGCCAGCTGCTCGTCTTTTTTCTGAATCAGATCGAGCATGTTGTTGAACTGAGTGATCAACGGGGTGAACTCGTTGTTCACACTGGTGTCGATCCGGTCGCTGAGGTCGCCCTCGCTGATTCTCAGCACCAGCCGCTGGAGCTGGTTGATCGGATTGAGCACTGAGCCGGTGATGAAGACCACCAGAATCAGCGAAGAGCAGAGGCCGACAAAAAAAAGGATGAGAAAGTGCTGGCCGAACTCCTTGTCTGTGGCCAGAATCAGCTGGGCCGGATGGGACAGGACGAGCAGGTTGGCCTGGCTGTTCTTCATCTGCGGGATGTACTTGCTTTTAAGGTACATCTTCTGGGTGAAGAACGAGCTTTCGTAAATTTTGTCCAGCGCGCCGGGCAGCAGGGCGACCCGGTAGTTGAACGGATCCTGGCTGTACAGCTCCGGCGGGAGGGTGCTGGCCAGCACGCTGTTGTCGCTGACCAGACTGACCGCCATGCGGCGGTGCAAAGGCATGCGGCTGAGAAAGGCGCTGTCGAGCAGATAGCCGCAGAGAACAAATTCCTCTGTCTCCGGCAGGGGCAGGCCCCGGATGAGGAAGAAATTTTTCTGCTCCGCCGCAGCCGCCTCCGGCCCGGCGAGCAGGATCAGGCTGAACGGCTCCTTTTTTCCGAGCTGCTCCCGCAGCGCAGGCTGCGCTGCCAGCATTTCGGCGGCGGCGCGGCTCTGCTCCGGGACAGCGGTCAGGCCGCCTTGGCTGTCAAGAAAGAAACCAGCGTCCGGCAGACGCTGGCCGCTGTCAGCGCGAAAAAACACCGGCTTACCTGCCGTCCGCAGCCGCGCCATCTCCTGGGCGGCTGCCTCAAGCTGGCGGAGGGAGAAGTTCAGGCAGGTCTCCACCACCATTTCCGCGCTGAGAAAATCATCTCCCATGTCCCGCTCAATCTTCTGGCCGGTCACATGATAGCTGATCAGGATGCTGGTTCCGCTGACCATGGTGACGAGCAGCAGGACTGTCATGATCATGCTGAAACGGAGCCGCAGATAAAAAGGTACTGTCGTCTGTTGCATGGAGAAGGTAGTTCAGCTTCCAAAATGGAGAAAGGGGGCGGCGGGGGGGACCTTCCGCACGGCTGCCCCCTCTGAAGCCGCAGGGAAGCGGCCTCCTGCCGGTTTCGACTCAACGGATGCCTGCCGAGTTCATCTCGGGCGTGTATTTTTTGTCAATTCCGTAAATATGGTTGATCAGCCAGTCGATGACCGTCTTGGCGATCTTGATCACCACAAAAATGGTCTTGCCCGCATCGACCTCGGCCATGGCCGCGTTGAGCTGGTCGGTGAAAATTCTGTGCGCCTGTTTGTGGCTGGCAATGTTGGAGTAGCCGATGGCCTCCATCACCTTCTCCTCTTCGGCCAAGTGATAGTGCGTGTAGTCGATCAGCTCGCGCAGCAGCGGCTCTATCACGTCCGCGCCTCTGCCCAGCTTCATCATCTCATGCAGATCGTTGGCTATGTTGAACAGCCGCTTGTGATGGTTGTCAAAGCGGGACACGCCGACGCTGTAGTCATCCTTCCAGTCATAAAGAGCCATGTTCATCCTCCAAGAAATTGAATCCGCCGGCAGGACGCAGCCCCGCCGCCTGCCGCCGTCCGGCGGCGCATGAACATATTATAGTCGGAAATCCGCCTTCCCGGCAGTTAAATTTTCAGAACGAAGGCGAGAGCAGCGGCGGCTTCGGCCAGCTCGCAGGCCGCGCCGAGGGTGTCGCCGGTGGCCCCGCCGATTTTGCAGCGGCAGAGCAGGGCGAAGAGGAAGGTCAGCAGGAGGACGGCGAGAACGACGCTCAGGCCGGACGGCCCGGCAGCGGCATAGGCGGCCCAGGTGAGTAGGAGGAAGCCGCCGGAGGAGGCCAGCCAGCCTGCGCCACTGTTGAAATAAACGGCGAAAAGGCTGCCCAAGCCGCCTTCGCGGGCATAGGGCAGCAGGGCCATGAGCAGCAGAATTGCCGTGCGGCCAGCAATGGGCATGAGAAAGGCGGCGGCCAGCGCTTTGTCCGCAGGCAGAGAGGCAAGGCAGGAGCTTTTGAGGAGGAGGAGGAAAATCAGGGCGACAGCTCCCATTGTGCCGATGTTGGAATCTTTCATGATTTCCAGCATCCGCTCTGGGCTGCGGGCGGAGAAGAAGCCGTCGGCGGTGTCGGCGAGGCCGTCGAGATGGAGGCCGCCAGAGAAGGCGAGGAGGAGAAAAGTCAGCAGGACAGCGGCGGGCAGGGGCGGCAGGAAGTGAAAGAGCAGCAGGGCGGCTGGCGCGGCTATGCAGCCGAGCAGCAGGCCGACCAGCGGAAAAAACGGTGCGGCGTGGGCCAGCTCCGCCTCGCTGCTGCCGAAGCGGCCCGGCAGCGGCAGCAAGGTGAGGAAGCGGAGCGCAGCGGCGAATGAACCGAAGGGCCGGAGCAGCAGCTTCAGCGGCGGCGGATGGAAACGCCGATCCGGCCTTTCGTGGTGCGGCGTTTCCTCAGCGGGCTTGCGCTGCTTCCTCCGCCAGCGGTTCATGAGGGCGCGCCGGTCACTCCGGCCTCGGCAAAGGTGGCCACCTCGGTCAGCACAGCCACAGCGGCCTCGACCACATTCATTGCCAAGGCCGCGCCTGTGCCTTCGCCTAAGCGCATTTTCAAATCCAGCAAAGGCTTGCAGCCGATCTGCGCCTGCATGGCCGCGTGGCCTTGCTCGACTGAGCGATGAGCGCAAATAATATAATCGCGGACGAACGGCTCCAGCTTGCAGGCGATCATCGCTCCGGCTGTGGAGATGAAGCCGTCCACAATCACCGGCCTGCGGTTGGCCGCCGCGCCGATGATCAGCCCGGCAATGCCGCCGATCTCATAGCCGCCGACTTTGGCCAGCACATCGAGGCCGTCTTTCGCGTCCGGCTTGTTGATAGCCAAGATGCGCTCCAGCACCTTTTTTTTGTGTTCAAACTGGGCATCGTCCAAGCCGGTGCCGCGCCCGGTCAGCTCGTCAATGCTCTTGCCGGTGAGAGCGGCGACAACTGCCGTGCTGGCCGTGGTGTTGCCGATGCCCATGTCGCCGGTGGCGAAGACATCGGTTTCCGGCGCGAGCTGATTGGCGACCTCAATGCCCGCCTCGACCGCAAAGACCGCGTTGGTGCGGGTCATGGCCGGGCCAAGAGCCATGTTGGCGGTGCCGCTGCCGATTTTTTTCGAGATGATCTTGCCCGCAGCCGCCAAGGCGGAGAGGTCGGCGGCGCAGCCCATGTCCACCACCGTCACTTCGGCCCGCGCCTGCCGGGCCAGCGCGTTGATGCCCGCGCCGCCGTTGATGAAATTATAGACCATCTGCGCCGTGACTTCGGACGGGAATTTCGACACACCCTCCGCCGTCACGCCGTGGTCGCCGACCATGATCACCACCCGCTTGCGGCTCACCGGCGGGCGCATCGAGCGGGTCATTCCGGCCAGATCAACGGCCAGATCCATCAGGTCGCCCAAGGCCCAATAGGGCATGGTGAGCTGCTCCAGCCGCGCCTTGGCTTGGGCGCGGAATTCGGCATCCTGCGGGAAGATGCGGCGGAAGGCGGCTTGAAGAAAATCAACGTGTTCGGGCTTGCTGCTGGGCTGGTAAGTGCTGGACATGGCTCTCTGTAAATGATGGAAGTGAAAGGTCGTCAAATAATACTACATTGTCATATAAAATCAACCGGAAGAAACGCAGGCTTCTGGCCGCTTACATTCCGTCTTTGTTAGGAGTTACGCAGTTGCATAAAGATTGATAGGCTCAAGCGTATAAATCGGTTTCGTCAAATACGCCCGAACAGCGTCACGGATGATGGCAGTCTTTGCCTCGAACCAAGAAATTCCTTTGACAAAACAATGATATTCAA
>NZ_JBLWEM020000007.1:0-9912 GCF_048287365.2 Candidatus Electronema sp. JC
GCAATCTTTGTCGCGGGTTTGTTCCGAGTGCGGCACGGTTCAAGCCGTTTCGCCCGGCGGCTCACGCTTGATTTGCTGACTCCGAAACGCAGAGCCGTCTCTTCAAAGCTCAGGCTGTCCCGGTCTTTGATCTCCAAAACCTTCCGACGAAAATCTATTGAGTATGCCATACTCACAGTGTAGTCATTTTATACTGCTTTGGCTATATATGTTATAACTGAATAATAACCTTTTGCTCATACATTTAACTTCACATATTTTTCTCTCTTCGAGAGTCTGGCGAAATATTTCCAAACCAATAGCCTCGTTGAGATTGAATAAATAACAATAACAAGAAAACAGCAAAATGAATGCGGTATTTTTCGAGGAACCCTTGATTCATTTCAACGGAGGGCGGTTTGATTTTTTGGCCCATACACTGCGTCCTGATAAAATCAATCAAAGCTTTGCTATTTGGCGATGACTGCCATCGCGTCGCCGTAGCTGAAAAAACGGCATCTCTGCACGACCGCCTCGGCATAGGCGGCCAAAAGCTGTTTCCGGCCTGCCAGCGCCGAGACAAGGAAGAGCAGCGAGGACTGCGGCAGATGAAAGTTGGTGATCAGATTGTCCACCGCCTTGAATTGCCAGCCCGGATAAATGTAGAGGCCGCAGAGTCCTTCTGTCGGCTCGACGCGGCCAGTCCGCGCCGCCGCGAATTCCAGCGTTCTCGCCGTGGTGGTGCCGACTGCCCATATCGTGCCGCCCGCCGCCCGTGTTGCGTTCACCGCCTCAGCCGTCTCTGCCGGAACATGGACAAACTCCTTGTGCAGCTCGTGCTGGCGGATGTCTTCGCAGCGCACCGGAGCAAAAGTGCCGTAGCCGACATGCAGGGTGACTGCGGCCTGCCGCACGCCCTGCGCCTCAAGCTCGGCCAACAGGCTGCGGCTGAAATGCAGCCCTGCTGTCGGCGCGGCCACTGAACCGACATGCCGGGCATATTCAGTCTGATAGCGGAGCGCGTCCTCAGGCGTGCTGCCCTCCGGCCTCCTGATGTAGGGCGGAAGGGGCAGCTGGCCATGCCGCTCCAGCAGAACGGCCAGTGCAGCTTCAGGAGGATAGAGCAAAGCAGCGCGGACTTTGCCGTCCGGCAGCAGCTCTTCCACGCGGGCTTGGAGTTGGTCACTAAAATAAAGCAGGCTGCCGGGCTTGGGCCGCTTCGAGCTGCGGAGCAGAGCCAGAGCCGCCGCCTCGCCGGGCAGCCGCGTTTCAGGATAATGAAGCAGCAGCAGCTCGACCTTGCCGCCGCTGGCCTTGCTGCCAAGCAGCCGGGCCGGAAAAACTTTGGTGTTGTTCAGCACCAGCAGGTCGCCGGGCCGAAGAAATTCGCCTATTTCATCGAAGCGGCGGCATTCTGTCCTGCCCGCAGCGTAATGCAGGGCAAGCAGGCGGGATGCCTCGCGCCGGTCAGCAGGCTGCTGGGCGATCAGTGCTTCGGGCAGGGCATAGTCATAGGCGGAGAGACGGAAGTCTTCCGGGATATGTTCAGTCATCGAAAAGGGAAGGCGTTTAAAAGAAAGCGCCGCCGCCGGAACAGATGTTTCCGGCGGCGGAACAGATGCTGTTTAGAGATCCGGCACTGCGTCCGGCAGTACATAGGCGCCGTCGGGAGGCGTGTCGTAAGGCATCGCATACGACGGATCTTCGGCTTCTGGCAGATAAGGCCGGTCGTAGCTGATTTCGCCGCCACAGAAGGGGGCGCAGTCTTCTGTCCGGCTGTTCTGCACACTGACTTTGCTGTCTGCCCTGCCGTCCGCGTCTGTCACGACTGAAATGTTGATTTTGGTCTCTGAACGGCTTATTTTACTGGAGGGCCGCTCCTGCTGCACGTTGACCGTGCCGCTGACCCAAGGGCTGGAGCAGCAGCGGCTGACCGTGGCGCAGAAAATGCTCTGCTCGCCAAGCTGGTCAAAATGGAACGGAATTTGCAGCAGACTGCCTGACCAGACCAAAGCTGACTCGTGCTGACCGCTGCGCCCTTCGGCCTCGGCAAAGCACTGCACCCGCACCTTGCCGCCGTCCGGGCAGGCTCCGGCCCGCACATTGATCAGGACGCGCTCATGAAGGGGCACAGAGGCGGGCAGGTTTTCAAGGCGGGGCTTGGACGGCCCGCTACGGTTTTCCAAGAAGGGATAACCTGTGGATACATCCCTGCCCGTTGGCTCATGAGCAACAAAGCCGCTGTCACCCGACAGCTTGAGCGGGCCGACCCACGCGTGGCCGTAGCTGTTGAAGAGATAGGCGTAATAGCTCTCCTCTTCGCCATATTTGTTCAGCCGCGCTTTCAGACTGACTGCGCTGCTGTCAATCGGCACAATGCCGGAAGCCGCTGTCGGGCCGTTGCGGCTGCCGGTTCTGATGGAAATTTCACTTCTGGTGTGAAAAGGCAGCCCGTTTTTCTTACGGACTGTGAAAAGAATGGACGAGCCTCTGACCGCCGCTGACATCTCCAGAATATCGCCCCACGTGCCGCCGCCCTCGCTGACGCGCAGAACTCCCGGTTCCAGCCCGTATCCGGCCCCTGCCGCCGCGCCGCCTGCGGTCAGGGCCAAGAGGCAAAAACAAACTGCGATGCGCAGAAACAGGCCGCGTTGCGGCTGCGCCGCGCCCTTGTCCGCCCTTCTGTGAGAAAAGATCATGACCGGCCTCCTATGTGCTTATGAATGCGCCGTTCCGGCGGCTGCCGGAAGGCTCCTTCTGTATTATACCCGCAGAACGCGGCAGGGCATAGCCCATAATAATTGCGGCTGGAGGCGGGGCTGATGCGCCTGCTGCTGACCGCAGCCACTGATTTTGAGCTGCGGGCTTTTGCCGCCGCCGGATCGGGCCGCCCTGTGCGGACGCTGCTCACCGGCATCGGGCCAGCGGAGACGGCCTTCACCTTGACAAACGCGCTGCACCGTCATGCCGGATCAGTCAGCGCGGTGATCAACTTCGGCATTGCCGGAGCCTTCCCGGACAGCGGAGCCAGGCTGCTGGACATTTGCCTTGCCGAAGAGGAAGTGCTGGGCGATCTCGGCATCTGCCTGCCGGAGCGGATTGAACGCTTTGCTGAACAGGGGCTGGCTGTCCGCGATCATTTTGTCTTGGATGCCGGACTGCTGTCTGCTGCGGCGCAGGCGTTGACGCAGGCAGGCCTGCACTGCCGGAGCGGCGTTTTCGTCACTGTCAGCAGCTCCAGCGGCACAACGGCGCGGGCGCGGCAGATAGGCAGGCAGCGGCAGGGATTATGCGAAAACATGGAAGGCGCAGCGGCAGCGCGGGTCTGCGAGGCGTTTGGACTGCCCTGTCTGGAGCTGCGCTGCGTCAGCAATATGGCGGGAGAACGGGACAAACGGCGGTGGCGGCTGCGCGAGGCCTGTCTGCGGGCCGGTCAGGCCGCCGCCGCTGTGACGGATTTCCTGCTGGCGGCCTGAGAAAAATTCCGCCGCCAGCAGACAGCATGTCAGCCCTTGCGGATCACCAAGGTGGCGCCGACTTGGAGCGCGCTGCCGTTCAAGCTGTTCCACACCTTCAGCTCTTTGGCTGAAACTTGAAGCTTTTTGGAAATTGACCAGAGGGAGTCGCCGCTGCGCACTTTGTAGTAGCTGACTGCGGCAGCCTCTGACGACGGCTGCTTTTTGGCGCCGGACAGCAGCACCACTGCGCCTTGCGTCTCTTTTTTCTCGGCTGCGGCCACAACGGCAGCAGGCTGGGCCTCTGTCTCGCCGGGCCGCCGCTTGCCTGCGACGGTCAGCTCGACAGGCCCGTCAGCTGCGGAAGCCGCCGCAGCCGCAGGGGCCGGAGCGGCGGCAGGCCGGGGCGAATAAATGGCGAGCTGCTGTCCGGCCCGCACCTTGTCCGCCTTGCTGATCTGATTCCACTGCATCAGCGAGGCCAGCGGCACACCGTACTGTTCCGCCACTTCGGAAAGCGTTTCGCCTTTGTTCAGTTTGTGCGCGATCTTCTCTCCGGCAGCCGGAGCTGAAACTTTGGCCAGCGTCAAGCCTGACGTGCCGGGGGCGGCGGCGGTGGGGATGCGCAGCAGCTGCCCGGCCAGCAGCTTGGAGGAACGGAGATCGTTGATCTTGAGCAGTGCGGTCAGGCTCACGCCGTATTTCTGGCTGATGCCTTGCAGCGTCTCGTTTCTGGCGACTTTGTGGCTGAGGTACGCAGCCGGTCCTGCTGCGGCGGCGGCCACAGCCTGCGCCTTGGGCAGATTGGCGGCCACCAGCGCGGCGCGGCCAGCCGGGACTTTAAGCAGCCAGCCCGCGCCGCCTGCTGGAACTTGATCCTTGAGCAGGTCATTGTTGAGGGAGCGGAGCTGCCCGACGCTGACCGAGGCGCTGGCCGCCACCGTTTTCAAATCAATGCCTGACGGCACCCGCACCCGCTCCTGCTGGACCGGCCTTTTGTATTGCACATTGCCGAATCCGTACTTTTCCGGGTTGCGGGTGATCAGCACGGCGGCGATCATCTGCGGCACATAGCGCTTGGTTTCCAGACGCAGCGCGTCATGCTGGGCCAGCTCCCAGAAATTGCTGGCCTTGTATTGCTTCAGACCGCGTTCGACCGTGCCTTCGCCCGCATTGTAGGCGGCCACGGCCAGATGCCAGTCGCCGAAGCGTTTGTGCAGAGCCTTGAGATAGGCGACCGCAGCTTTGGTGGACTTCTCCGGGTCGCGGCGCTCATCTGCCCACGAGTCAATCCGCAGGCCGTAATTCTGGGCGGTGCCGGGAATGAACTGCCAGAGGCCGGAGGCGTGGGCGTGCGAATAGGCGGAGGGATTGAAGCCGGATTCGATCATCGCCAGCCAGGCCAGCTCCAGCGGCAGCCCGGCCTTCTCCAGCTCGGCGGTGATCTGCGGCAGATACATGGTCGAGCGTTCGAGCCAGCGCTGGAAATTTTTTTTCTGCTTGTTTTGGAAAAGGTCCAGATAAAACTGCACCTGATTGTTGACCAGCACTGGAAAATCACAGGCGGCCCGGCGCGCTCCGGCCGCAGGCTCCGCTGGCTGCGGCAGAGGGCCGCTGACGGACGGCGGCTCCGGGCGGACCGGAGCCTCTATCACGCCGGTTCCAGGCAGCTGGCACTGCGCCGCAGCCTGGCCTTTGTCCTTGTCTTCCGCTGTCCATGCGCCGGTTTTCCGCAGCTCGTCCAGCTCCTCTTTCAGCTCCTCCGCCGAACCGACCAAGGTCGGCTCGCCCGCCATCTCCTTGTCATCATCAGAGACGATTTGCGGCGAGGCGGCCTCCAGCTGCCGCTGCCGCTGCCGCTGCCGTTCCTGCTGCTCAAAATAGCGTTCAACAATCAGACGCAGCTGCTCAGCCTCATCAGCCCCGGACTGCCGGTCATTGCCGGTCATCCGGCCGCCGCCTGCGCCGGTGCTGACCGGCGAGCAGCCCGCAGGCAGGGCCAGCGGCACCAGCAGCATCATATAGGAAAGGACTCGCTTGGTTTTCTTCATAGAGGTCAAAATGCTCCAAGTTGGTTCTTCAAGTAAACGGCTCCTGCGGCGCAGGCTTTGCCCCAGACGCGCAGCTGGCCGCCGCTCATCTGCAGGACGAATCTGGCCAGCTTCTGACTTCTACCATAAAATGACAGCGATTAACAAGGAAAAACATGCTCTTGATTTGAAAACGCCGGAACTGCCGTCATGTTTTCGTCATATTTTCGCCAGCATTTCAAGGCATTCCATCCATCCGGCCCGGAGCGCGCCCGCCGATTCTGCTGGACAGGCCGGGCAGCAGGCAATATCATGACCGCATGGCAGCGGCTCTGCCGCACTGTTTCTCCCAATTCTGACACACCCTTCACCCACCGACAAGATGCGCGCGCGCGGTGCCTGCTCCTGTTTTTTCCGGCTGATTTTTCTCTCCATTGTCCTGGCCTTGACGGCGGCAGCCGCAGCTGCGGGCTGGGTCTGGTGGCTGGTGGTTAAAACTCCCTGCCCGGAAATCGAGCCGGAGCGGATCGCCTCCATCCTCGGCAAGGAAAGTCCGGTCTATTACCGGGACGGCAAAGAGAAGATCGGCGTGCTTTTCGAGGACATCCACCGGCAGTACCTGACCTACGAGCAGCTGCCCCCGGCCTTTGTCAAGGCGCTGGTGGCTTCCGAAGACGATCAGTTTTTTCAGCACTACGGGATTGACTTTCCCGGCATCGCCAAGGCGGCCTGGGTCAACTTTCAGGCGGGCCGCATTGTCCGGGGCGGCAGCACCATCACGCAGCAGACCGCGAAGAATCTTTTCAAGCGCGCCGGGCGGAGCTATGAGGCCAAGCTGAAGGAGATGCTCTTCGCCCTGCGGCTGGAGCACCGCTACTCAAAGGAAAAGATTCTTGAGTTCTACAGCAATCAGTTCTATGTCAGCGGCAACGGCCACGGCCTTGGCGTGGCGGCCCGCTATTATTTCGACAAAGAGCCTGCCGGGCTGACGCTGGCTGAGACCGCCTTCATCGCCGGCTCGGTCAAGCGGCCCAACTTTTACAATCCCTTCATCAAGAAAGACAAATTCGCCGCCGCCGAAGCGCGCCGGGCCTCGGCGGAGCGGGTGGCCTATGTGCTGGGCCGGATGCGCGAGCTGGGCATGATCAGCCAGCAGGAGCATGACGCGGCGCGGCAGGCCGGGCTGCACTTCAAGCGGGGCCGCACCAGCTTTGATCTGACCTCGATCATGGACATGGTCAGAAACGGCCTGAACTCCAAGGCGATGACCGAGATGCTGGAGCAGCACGGCATTGACAACATCGCCACCTCCGGGGCGAAGATCATCACCACAGTGGATCAGGCCTTGCAGGAGGAGACCCTCTACAGCCTGCGCCGGGAGCTGTCGCGCCTGGATGTCCAGCTGCGGGGCTACAGCCGCGAGGAAGTGCAGCAGGAGTGCAGGGACACGGTCGGCGACGACCCGGAGGAAGGCGGGGAGATCAAAGTGAAGTCCTTTGTTTTCGGCACGGTGCAGGAGGTCAGTCTGGAGCGGGCCGAGGTGGCGGTCAGCTTCGGCCCCAAGCAGCCTGGCGGCCTGATTGACCGCCAAGGGCTGGAACATCTGCTCGCCGCCTTGGTCAAACACCGGCGGGATCAGTGGGCTAAGCCGGGCAAGAAAGACCTCGCCGACCTGCTCAGCCGGCTGAAGCCGGGCGACAAGGTCTATGTCAGCGTGCGCGAGGCGGATCCCTTTGACGGCGGGCTGGAGCTGGAGCTGGAGCGCTACCCCAAGCTGCAAGGCGCGGCGGTCGTGCTGCGGCAGGGCGCGGTGCGGGCGCTGGCGGGCGGGATCGAGAACCGCTTCTTCAACCGGGCTGCGGACGCGAAACGGCTGATGGGATCAACGCTCAAGCCGTTTCTCTACGCCGCCGCGCTCCAGCTGGGCTGGAGTCCGCTCGATCATCTCGACAACCGCCGCCGGGTCTTTGTCTTCCGCAACCAGGCCTACTTCCCCCGCCCGGACCACAAAAGCCCGCACTCGCATGTCTCCATGAGCTGGGCCGGAGTCAAATCGGAGAACGTGGCCTCGGTCTGGCTGCTCTACCATCTCACCGACAAGCTGACTCCTGCCGGACTGGCCGAGGCCGCAGCGGCCTTGGACATGACGCAGCGGCCTGATGAGAGCTATCAGGACTTCAGCCGCCGGATGCGGGACGGCTTCGGCCTGCGGCTGACAGAGGCGGATCTGGACTGCGCCGCCTATGAGCAGGCGGCGCGACGGGCCGGAGCCGCGCTCCAGTTCGAGGGCCGGCAGGGCGAGCTGGGCCGCTGGAAAAGCATCGGCTGCGGCCAGAGCTACGGCAAATACCGGGCACAGATTCAGGCGGCGATGCAGGCGGGCAAGCTGACGGCGGAGGAAAAGGCCGAATACCGGCAGCAGCTGAGTCTGCTCGGCGGCGGCCTGACCTGGCCTGACCTGCGGCGGCGGCGGCAGCAGCTGGAAAGCTGGCGGCGGCGGCTGGCCGAGCTGCCGGTTCCGGCGGTGCAGGTGGACAGCTTCTTTCCTGATCAAAAGCCGTCTCTTCCTGTTGCGACGGACGAGGAGGAGGATTACTCCAGAGGCCGCATGGCGGTTGACAGCGGCAGGCGGCTGGTTTTCACTCTCCGCGCCAGCCTGCCTGAGAGCTGGCAGCCTGTCAGCGCGGCTGACCTGCGCCGCCGCCTCGTTTTCATGAGTCCGGCGGAGCAGGACATGCTCTGGAGCAACGTGCTGCTCGAAGGCTCTGTCAGCGCGGGCGGCGCGGATGTCATCGCCCGGCTGACTGAGGAAGAGCGGGCCTTGGCCGCTGCAAGGCCGCCTTATGCCTTGGAAAATTTGGTCAATCTCCGTGACTACCGGGTGATGCTCGGCTTGCAGTATCTCATCCGGCTGGCCCGCGAGGCCGGGGTGATCAGCCGGATGGAGCCGGTGCTGTCCTTCCCGCTCGGCTCCAATGTCATCACCCTGATGGAGAGCGCGCAGATGTATGAGGCGCTGGTCACTGGCCGCCGCTGGAGCGCCGAGCTGGCCGAGAGCGCCGCTGATCCGGGCGAGGAGGACCGGGCCGGACTGGACGGCCTCGCCCTGATCGAGCGGATTGAGCGTCCTGACGGCAGGGTGATCTACGCCCGCCAGCCAGCGGCCCGGACAGTGTTTGACCCCAAAAGCAGCAGCGAGATCGGCAGCATCCTCCAGAACGTGGTCCGCCACGGCACAGGCCGTTCCGCTTGGGAAAGCGTCCGCCTGCCATCCGTCGTCGGCGCCGCCGACAACAAGAAGAAAAGTCCGGCTTTGCCGCTGCTGGGCAAGACCGGCACGGCCAATGACTTCCGCAACGCCGCCTTTCTTGGTTTTGTGCCAACCGAGACAGATATTGACGGCACGGCCCTGCTGGCCGCCGCCGGTTTCACAGTGGGAGTTTATGTCGGCTTTGATGCCAACGAGCCGATGAAGCGCGGCGGATTCCGGGTCAGCGGCTCCGCAGGCGCCCTGCCGGTCTGGAACCGGATCGCCGGAGCGCTGCTCCGGCTGGAAGGGGTTGCCGACCGGCTTGATCCGGCGGCGTTCAACCACAGCAGCATCAGCCTCAGATATCCAGAAACCGGCCAGCTCTTCATGCCGGTTGACCCGAAGAGCGGCGGGCGGATGCGGCGGGGCAAGGACGGCATCCAAACCGGCCTCTCGCCGGAAGACCCTGCCACGCTCTGCCACGGCGTGCCGGGCCAGCACGGCGGCTTTGAGCCGGAACGCCGCTTCATGGCCTTCTGGCTGCACCGGCGGGATTGAGCAGAGAGCGGCATCCGCACATCCAAGATATCCGCCGGGCTGTTCACCGCCAGCGTCAGAATTCCCAAACAGCAGGCGCGGTTGATGAACCGCCCTTGCAGTGTTCCTGCAACGTTACGTTGACATTCCCGCTTCATTGCGTCAAGGCGGTTGAGCGGAGCCGGACAAGGCGGTTGAGCGGAGCCGAAACCGCCGCCTTCGGCTCCGCTCAGGCGGCTCACTCCGCTCAAGCAGCTCATTATTTCTGCGACACTTCAACGAGATTTCTTCGTTGCTGGAATTGGCCAAGACTCTGCTGGATTTTGGCGGGCGGGTGCAGTTTTCAGTGTTTGAAGCCCGTCTTGACCGGGAGCTGCTGGAAAAACTTGTGGACAGGCTTGAAAAAATAGTTGATAAATCTGAAGACAGTGTTAAGATTTATCCGTTGTGCGGAAGCTGTGAGGCTGGAGTGAGAATGATAGGCCAGGAACGGCGGCTGAGGGAGGAAGATGTGTATATCCTGTAGACTGTTTTTTGTATTATGCTGTAAAATCATTATGTTCTGTATTTTTTCAAACGGCCTGAAAAAGGAGGTGGATAACGGGAACCGGATAACATCTTGATTTGTCGGAATAAATATGCGGCCAGCAGGCGGAAAGGA
>NZ_JBLWEM020000008.1:0-19413 GCF_048287365.2 Candidatus Electronema sp. JC
AGTTCCAGCAGGAAAAACTGGAGAGACCGGTGCGTTATCTACGTCGCGGACTCTTTGGCCCAAGGGGCGTTGCGGCATCCGGCTCTCCTAGCATCGGTATGGACTATGCTAATCCATCCCAATCTCATAATACAAGGGGCGATTCGCGAATCGCCCCTACACCACACGGCAACAACACCCACGGAGGAACAAGACAATGCGCAAAGAAAGTGCCTTGCGGCTGATTAAAGAGGCTGCGGAAACAGGGGCAATGAGTCTTAATCTTGCAGCGTTAGGTTTAACTAAACTGCCCTCAGAACTCTTTCAGCTTACGAATCTCACCTCGCTTCACCTTTACAGAAACCAGCTTTCCAGTCTGCCCTCAGAACTCTTTCAGCTTACGAATTTAAATTGGCTTGACCTCGAAGGCAACTGCCTTACCTTATTACCACCAGAGATCGTTCAGCTAAAGAATCTGACCGAACTTTACCTTAGCGGCAACCAGCTTACATCGTTGCCTCCAGAAATTGTCCAGCTGACCAACCTAAAAGAGCTTTATCTTTACGACAACCCCCTCATCTCCCCACCTTACGAACTCGCTGTCCAAGGCATCGAAGCCATTCGCGAATACTTCACCTCGCTCGAAGAAGGCGGGCAGACATTAGCTGAGGTCAAGATCATCCTTATAGGCGAAGGCGCATCGGGCAAGACCTCGCTCACCCGCTGTCTGCGCGGCGAGCGGTTCGACCCGCACGAGGCCACCACGCACGGCATCCGCATCAAGGACTGGCAGCTCGACACCGGCAGCCAGCACGTCCGCTGCAAGCTCTGGGACTTCGGCGGTCAAGAGATCATGCACGCCACGCACCAGTTTTTCCTCTCGCGCCGCAGCCTGTACGTCCTTGTCCTTGATGGCAGGCGCGACGAGCGGCCCGAATACTGGCTGCGCTACATCGAGAGCTTCGGCGGCGGCTCGCCGGTCTTAGTTGTGCTCAACAAGTACGACACTAATCCCGGCTTTGATCTCAACCGGCGTTTTCTGCAAGAGAAATACCCGTTCATCAAGGGCTTCTGGAAGACTTCCTGCAAGACCGGCAACGGCATCGAAGCCTTCAAGCAAGCACTGTGCAAGGAATTGAACAACGTCCCGTTGACCAAGAATGAATGGCCCACGAGTTGGTTCAGAGCAAAGGCGCAGCTGGAGCAGATGAACGAGCCGCGCATCAGTTATGAGAAGTTCGAGACGGTCTGCCGGGAAGCAGGCGTGAGCGGCGCGATCAGCCGCAATGTGCTGGCCGCTTTCCTGCACGATCTCGGCATTGTCATTCACTTTGATGAATTTGAGTTGGACGGCAACAACATCCTTGATCCAAAGTGGGTGACTGGCGCGGTGTATAAGATCATCAATGCCGAGCTGATTGCCGCAGGCAAAGGTCTGCTCAGGCTGGATGCGCTCAAGGAGATACTGGCATGGCAGGATGGCGACGAATACCGTTATGAACGGAACGACTATATCTTCATCATCAACCTGATGAAGAAGTTCGAGCTGTGCTATGAACTGAATGCCAAGGAGGTTCTTCTGCCCCAGCTTCTGGATGTGTCAGAGCCGCCCTTTGATTTCAAGCGCGAGGACGCGCTCCGCTTTGTCCTCCATTATGAGGACTTCCTGCCGCCCTCAGTCATGCCGCGCTTCATCGTCAAGCGGCACCACGAGATCAAGGACAAACTGCGCTGGCGGAGCGGCGTTGTCTTGCAGAATCCGATGCTTGAGGCAACTGCGGTGGTGAAAGCGGATGTCGAGGCAAGGCGTATTCATATTGAGGTGACAGGCACGCAACGCAAAGCTTTCCTCACTGTGATCATGCTCGCCTTGCGGGAAATCAACAGCGGCTTTGCTGGCCTGAAGGTCAGCGAGCGCGTGCCCATGCCGGATGACCAGACGCGCAGCGTGGATTGCGAGCATCTCCGCACCCTGCTTGAGCTGAAGCAGGAAACCTACACCCCGGAAGGCTCCAAGAAGGTGTACAAGGTGCGTGAGCTGCTGGATACCGTGGATGACGAGAAGATGCTGAAGATTCTGGCGCAAGCAGGCGGCGAAGCGAAGGACAAGGAGTCATTTCTTGATGTGGTGGGCAAAAATCTCAAAGCCGAGCCAGAGCTTTTCGGCTTTGGCATCAACCTGAAAGTTGTGGCCGAGGACCTCTGGCTGCGCTACCGGGCAAAGCGCGGCGGGAAGGGCGAATGACCGCGTTCAGCGTGTCGAGACTCACGAGCCGTGCCGAAGCAGCCGGAACAGGCCGCCTCGGCTTGAGGAAAGTGTATTCATCTTGCCCCCTCCAGCAGCTCCTTGGCCAAGGCCACAGTCTGCGGCGTGGGATGATCGCCGCCGAGCATCCGGGCCAGTTCGGCAGGCCGCTCCTCCGGCAAAAGCTGGCGGATGGCGGTGCGGGTGCGGCCCCCGTCGGCGACTTTCTCCACCAGAAAATGGACATCGCCGCAGGCGGCTATCTGAGGCAGATGGGTGATGCAGAAAACCTGATGATGCCCGGCCAGCTCGCCGATCTTGCGGGCCACCGCGCTGGCTGCCTCGCCGCCGATGCCCGCGTCGATTTCGTCGAGAATCACCGTCTCCACCTTGTCTTGGCGGGCGAAGAGGCACTTCATCGCCAGCATCAGCCGCGACAGCTCGCCGCCGGAGACCACCTCGGTCAGCGGCTTGAGCGGCTCGCCGGGGTTGGCGGAAAAGAGGAACTCCACCCGGTCCCAGCCGTCAGCGGAGAGACCGGAGCCATCGGGATTGTCCGCCGCCTGCACCGAAACCCCGAAATGGGTCTGGCGGAAACTGAGCGAGGCCAGCTCAGCCTGCATGGCCGCAGCCAGCCGCTCCCCGGCCTGCGCCCGCGCCGCTGACAGCCCGGCAGCCAGCCGCCGCAGCTCCGCCTCGACCGCCAGCAGCTCTTTGTCCACCTCGGCCAGCTCCTGCTCAATGCCCTCCAGCACATGCAGCTCCTGCTCAACCCGCCCGGCAAAGGCCAGCACTTCCTCAATGCCTGCGCCGTACTTGCGCTGAAGCTGGCGGATCAGGGCGAGACGGGCCGCAATCTGTTCCATCCTGCCTTGATCAGAGGGAATGGCCTCCAAGTAGGCATCAAGGCAGCCTTCCAAATCCTCGATCTCAAAGCAGGCCGAGCTGATCCGCTCCGTCAGCTCTTTAACGCCGGGGTCAAGGGCGGCGGCCTGCTCCATGTTCTTTCTGATCACGCTGAGAGGGCCGCGCACCTCCTCGCGCAGGAGCAGGCAGCTCTTCCCGGCCAGCTCGGCCAGCGCGGTGGAGGATTTGAGCAGGTCGCGCTCGCGGATCAGCGCCTCGTCCTCGCCCGGCGACAGCCCTGCCTGCCGGATTTCCCGCAGCTGAAAGCCAAGAAAGTCCCGCTTCTGCTCCTTGTGCTGCTCCTGCTCGCGGAGCTGATGCCGGCGGCGGACTAACTTCTGCCGCCGCTCGAAGACTTCGGCGTAGCGCAGCCGCTGCGCCAGCAGGCCGCCGTAGCCGTCAAGAAAATCAATGTGGCAGCTGCTGCGGAGGAGCTGCTGCTGGTCGTGCTGGCCCGCGATGTTGACTAAATTTTCAGTGAGATCAGCGGCGGCGCGGGCGGTGGCCAGGCGGTCGTTGATGAAGAAGCGGCTGCGCCCGCTGCTGCTGAGCACCCGGCGGAGGATGCAGTCGCCGCCGCTTTCCAAGCCCTGCTGATTGAGCAGCGCGGCCAGCTCCGGCTGCCTGCTGATGTCGAAAGCCGCCTCGACAGCCGCCTGCTGGCAGCCGCTGCGCACCAGCATGGCTGAGGCTCTGCCGCCGGTGAGCAGGTGCACGGCCTGCATGATGATCGACTTGCCCGCGCCGGTCTCGCCGGTGAAGACGACAAGCCCCTTGGGCGCGGCGGAGAAGTCAAGCTCCAGCGCGCTGATCAGGGCCAGATCGTTGATGCGCAGCTCCAGCAGCATGATGTGTGTCGTGTGCTTTGAGTTGGAATAAAATACGCCAAACGGTGCCTGCATTATAACAGACATTCAGCAGCAACGCTGCAATGCCGCAAGCTGTTCCGGGCTGCCGCATTCTCGCAGTTGCCGAACCGCAGCCGGTGTGCTATGATGCCGCATCGTCCCAGAGCATGATCCTGCCCGCAGACCACGGAGCTGTCCATGAAGCGCACTGTCACCTTTCTGCCTGAGAACATCACAGCGGTTGTCAATCAGGGCGAGAACCTGCTTGCCGCCGCCGCGAAAGCTGGTGTCTATGTCCACGCCTGCTGCGGCGGCGACGGAGTCTGCGGCAAATGCAAGGTGCTGGTCAAGGGCGAGGTGCGCTCGGATAAGGCCAATCTCAAGCAGGAGGACTGGGACAAGGGCTTCCGGCTGGCCTGCCGCTCGGTGGTGGAGTCAGACGTGGAAGTGACCATCCCGGAGCTGACCACCAAAGGCGGCAAGGCCCTCAAGCGCAAGCCGAAGACCACCCGCACCATCTCCGCCAAAGCCTTGGACAGCCTAGTCGGCACATGGAGCGTTGATCCGCCGGTGAGCAAGCTCTATCTGGAGCTGCCGCCGCCGACCATCGAGGACAACATTGCCGACATGCAGCGGGTGATGCGCGGCATCCGCCAGCATTGGCCTGATCCGCGCGACCCCTACTACGACCTGCCCCAGCTCATCACCTATCTGCCCAAGACCTTGCGCGAGGCGGACTGGAAAGTGACGCTCCTTTTCCTGCGCGGGCGGCACAAAGGCGATCCCTTCCGCATCATTGACATTGAGGCGGGCGACACCACCAGCAAGCTCTACGGCTTGGCGATTGACATCGGCACCACCACCTGCACCGGTCTGCTGCTCGACCTGCACAGTGGCGAGGTGCTGGCGGAGTCCTCCGCCTACAACGGCCAGATCAGCTATGGCGAAGATGTCATCTCGCGCATCATCTACGCGGCCCGGCCCGGCGGCCTGAAAGCCTTGCAGGCCAAGGTCGTGGCCACCATCAACAGCATTGTCGAGGACATCTGCCGCCAGCTGATCATCAGCCCGTCGGACATCGCCTATATGATGGCCGCAGGCAACACGGTGATGTCGCATCTGCTCTTGGGCATTGATCCGAAATATCTGCGCGAGGCTCCGTATGTGCCCAGCGTGAGTGAGTTTCCTCTGACCCGCGCGGCGGAGCTGGGCATCCACGCCCATCCTTCGACCCGGCTCTTTCTCTATCCCTGCGTGGCCTCTTATGTCGGCGGCGACATCGTTTCCGGTGTGCACGCCTGCCAGATGGCCAAGTCGGACAAGGTCAGCTTGTTCATAGACATCGGCACCAACGGCGAGATTGTTGTCGGCGGCAAGGACTGGCTGGTCTGCGCGGCCTGCTCCGCCGGGCCAGCCTTTGAGGGCGGAGGCATTCAGTATGGAATGCGGGCCTCAGCCGGGGCGATTGAGAAATTCCAGATTCACCCGGAGACGCTGGAGCCGATGCTGGTCACAGTCGGCCAGACCAAGCCGAGCGGCATCTGCGGCTCCGGCCTGATTGCCATTGTCGCTGAACTGCTGGAAAACAAGGTGATTGACCAGCAGGGCAAGTTCCGAAATGACCTCGACACGCCGCGTGTCCGGGAGGGCAGCAGCGGCTGGGAGTATGTCCTTGCTTGGCGGCACAACTCAATGATCGGCGAGGACATCATTCTGACTGAGGTGGACATAGACAACCTGATGCGGGCCAAAGGCGCGATGTACGCAGGCTATCAGACCCTGCTGGAGTCGGTCGGCCTCAGCTTCGCTGATTTAGATCAGGTGATTCTGGCGGGCAACTTCGGGGCCTATCTTGATCTGGAGCAGGCGATCTGTATTGGCCTGCTGCCGGACATAGACCGCGAGCATTTCTACTATCTCGGCAACGCCTCGCTCCTCGGCTGCCAGATCAGCATGAGCGATATGAGCCGCTTCCGCGAGCGAGAAGGCGTGCGCCAGCTGATGACCAACATGGAGCTATCCGAGAATCAGGACTTCATGCAGCACTACATGGCCGCGCTTTTTCTGCCGCACACGGACATGCGGCTTTTTCCAAGCATTCAAAAGAAATTGGCGGACTGAACCGCACGACAGCCACAAGGAGAACAGCAATGAAAATGATCAACACGCGCAGCAGAATGAGGAACAGGCAGCTGCTCAAGGCTGCCGCCTGCGGACTGGCTTTGGCCGCACTGCTGCTGGCCGGCTGCTCAGAGGAGAAGCAGGAGGCGGAGGAAAAAGGCGTGGTTGAGCGGGCTTCAGACGCAGTGGCGCATAAGGCGGCGGAGCAGCTGAACAAGCCGTTAAACAAGGCCAAGGACTCCCAAGCCTTGCAGAACATGCAGAACCAGCGGCTGGAGGATATGGCCGGAGAGGCGGAGCAGCAGTAAGGCCCGCCATGCCGACGGCTCATCAGCCGGACAGCGATTTCCGCGCTCTTGTACTGCTGCTGCTCGCCGCCCTGATTTTTGCCGCAGGCTGGCGTTTGCCAACACGGAACATGCCGCCCAGCTCCTATTTTTGGGCGGTGGGCAAACTCGTCCGCAGCCAAGCAGAAAAGGGCGTTCGGCTGACTGCCGGGATGGCTTGTGCCGATATCCCGGCGAAGCTGGCCGCCTTTTTCAACCTGCCGCTGCCGGTGAACCGGGCTGATCAGGCCGAGCTGCTGCGCCTGCCGGGCATCGGCCCCAAGCTGGCGGAAAATATCATCATGCACAGGGAAGAGCAGGGCGGCTTTGCCGGGCCGGATGACCTGATCAAGGTCAAAGGCATCGGCCCGAAACGCTCCGCCCGCCTGCTGCCGCTCCTCTGCTTTGACTGATGAAAGTTGATTGCCCCGTCATTGTCTTGGTCGGCCCCACTGCTGTGGGCAAAACCGAGCTGTCCTTCCGGCTGGCCGAGCAGTTCAACTGCGAGATCGTCAGCATGGATTCCATGCAGGTCTATCGCGGCATGGACATCGGCACAGCCAAACCCAGCCTTGAGGAACGGGCGCGGATTCTCCATCATCTCATTGACATCGCCGAGCCGGATGAGCAGTATGACGCGGCCCGTTTTGTCCGTGATGCCCTTGCCGCAATGGAAAAAATCGCCGCCCGCAGCAAGACCGCGCTGCTCACCGGCGGCACGGGCCTCTATTTGAAAGCCCTGTTCGAGGGGCTGTTCGATGCCCTGCATGCGAATAAAGCTGTCCGTGAGCAGCTGCAAGCCCGGCTGACAGAAGAGGGCAGGGCGGCTCTTCATGTTGAATTATGCCGAATTGACCCGGCAGCCGGGGCGCGGATTCATCCCAACGACACCCAGCGGCTTCTGCGCGGGCTGGAAATTTTTTATACTTCCGGCAGGACGTGGACAGAGCTGATTGAGAAGCAGAAGCGGGCAGAGCAGGGCAGGACGATGTTCAGCCGGGCGTATCTCGCGGGCCTGCATTGCCCAAAGCAGGAGCTGCGCGAGCGGATTGCTCAACGGAGCAAAGCTATGCTCGATCAGGGCCTGATTGAGGAGGTGAAGCGGCTGCGGCAGGCGGGCTATGGGCCGGAGCTGCCCTCGATGCAGGCCATCGGCTACCGGCACGCCAACCGGCTGCTCTCCGGCGAATGGACGCAGGCGGAGATGCTGGAGCAGCTCATTCTCGACACCCGCCGTTACGCCAAGCGGCAGATGACGTGGTTTTCCGCCAACAAAGAGCTGCGCTGGTTTCAGCGGGACGAGCATGAGCTGCTGGCGGCGGCAATCAGCTCCGCGCTCTTCAGCGGCCAGCTGGGCTGAGTTCCGTCCGCTGCTCCGATTCCTCTTTTTCGTTATTTCACCAGCAAAACAGGAAAAAATATTTTTTCTCGCCTGCCCCCTTGATTTTCTCCGCCCCGGCCCTATTGTTTGGCCAAGTCAAGCTGACAGGAACTTGCTCCTGTCCAAATCAGCGCATGTGAGCCGAGAAATTCCGGCTTCAGGAACATCTCAACATAATTCTGCAACAGGAGGACTATTCCATGAACATCCGTCCGCTGAATGACCGCATTCTGGTCAAAAGATTGGAAGAAGAAGAGAAGACCGCAGGCGGCATCATCATCCCCGACTCTGCCAAAGAAAAGCCCGCCGAGGGCAAAGTGATTGCAGTCGGCGCAGGCAAGCGGAATGACGCAGGCGAGCGCATCGCTATGGATGTCAAAGCAGGAGACCGGGTGCTGTTCTCCAAGTATGGCGGCACCGATGTGAAGATCGATGGACAGAAATACCTGATCATGCGCGAGGAAGATGTCCTCGGCATCATCGAGGAATAAGCGCGTCCCGCCTGCTGTTCAATCAAACGTCATCAACGCAACGCTATACAAGGAGTGAAGTGCAATGTCTTCCAAAGAGTTGAAGTACGGTGCCAAGGCCCGCGAGTCCATGCTGAACGGTGTCAACACCTTGGCCAACGCCGTGAAAGTCACCCTCGGCCCGAAAGGCCGCAACGTCCTGATTGAGAAGTCCTTTGGCGCGCCGGTCATCACCAAAGACGGCGTGACCGTAGCCAAAGAGATCGAGCTGAAGGACAAGTTCGAGAACATGGGCGCGCAGATGGTGAAGGAAGTCGCTTCCAAGACCTCTGACGTGGCCGGCGACGGCACCACCACCGCCACTGTGCTGGCTCAGGCCATCTACACCGAAGGCGTGAAGATGGTTGCTGCTGGCGCAAACCCGATGGAGATCAAGCGCGGCATTGACGCGGCAGTTGATGTGGTTGTCGCCGAGCTGAAGAACATCTCCAAGCCGACCAAGGAGCAGAGCGAGATCGCTCAGGTCGGCACCATCTCCGCCAACAACGACAAGACCATCGGCAACATCATCGCCGAGGCTATGGACAAGGTCGGCAAAGAGGGCGTGATCACGGTTGAGGAAGCCAAGTCCATGGAGACCTCCTTGGATGTGGTTGAGGGAATGCAGTTTGATCGTGGTTACCTCTCTCCGTACTTCGTCACTGATGCGGAGCGGATGGAAGTCAGCATGAGCAACCCGCTGATCCTCATCAACGAGAAGAAGATCTCCAGCATGAAGGACATGCTGCCGATTCTTGAGCAGGTCGCCAAGATGGGCAGGCCGCTGGTGATCATCGCTGAGGATGTGGATGGCGAGGCGCTGGCCACGCTGGTGGTCAACAAGCTGCGCGGCACCCTGAATGTGGCCGCAGTCAAGGCTCCAGGCTTCGGCGACCGCCGCAAGGCCATGCTGGAGGACATCGCTGTCCTCACCGGCGGCCAGGTCATCACCGAAGACATCGGCATCAAGCTGGAGAATGTCACCATCAACGACCTTGGCACCGCCAAGCGCGTGGTGATTGACAAGGACAACACCACCATCATTGACGGCGACGGCAACAAGGATGCGCTGGCCGCGCGGGTGAAGCAGATCCGCACCCAGATTGACGACTCCACTTCTGACTATGACCGCGAGAAGCTGCAAGAGCGTCTGGCCAAGCTGATCGGCGGCGTGGCCGTGATCAATGTCGGCGCAGCCACCGAGATTGAGATGAAGGAGAAGAAGGCCCGCGTTGAGGACGCGCTCAACGCCACCCGCGCCGCAGTTGAGGAAGGCGTGGTGCCTGGCGGCGGCGTGGCCTTTGTGCGCTGCATCAAGGCGGTCGAGGCGCTCCAGCTCGAAGGCGAGCAGAAGCTGGGCAAGCAGATCATCATCCGCGCTCTTGAGGAGCCGGTGCGCATGATCGCGGCCAATGCCGGCCTGGAAGGCTCCGTGGTTGTGGAGAAGGTGAAGACGATGGCCGGTTCCAACGGCTTCAACGCCGCCACCGAGCAGTATGGCGACTTGGTTGCCGACGGTGTTATTGACCCGACCAAGGTCTCCCGCACCGCGCTCCAGAACGCAGCTTCCGTATCTGGTATGCTGCTGACCACCGAGTGCATGATCGCCGAGGAGCCGGAGAAGGAAGGCGCGGCTGGCGGCGGCATGGGCGGTATGGGCGGCGGCATGGGCGGCATGGGCGGCGGCATGGGCGGCATGATGTAAGCCGTCTGCCTCTGCGCAGCCCTGTTTAAGCGAAGAAGCGGCAGGCTCCCGAAGAATGGGAGCTGCCGCTTCTTTTGTTTTCAACTCTATATCCGTGAGAGCATGTTTTACCAAAAAAGCAAAACCGTGCTGCGGCAGGGCGGCTTGGCCGCCTCCAAGAAGCTGGGGCAGAATTTCCTTGTTCACCGGCATACGGCGGAGCGCATCGCCGATCTGGCCGGGCTGGACAAGGAGGACACCGTGATTGAGGTGGGAGTTGGGCTGGGCGCGCTGACCGTGCCGCTGGCCGAGGCAGCCCGCCAAGTCATCGGCGTGGAGGCGGATTCCGGCCTCATCCGCCTCCACGAGGAGCAGCAGGATTTGCCCGCCAATGTCCGCTTGCTGCATCAGGACGTGCTGACAGCGGATTTTTCAGCTTTGGCGGCGGAACACGGGCCGTTGAAAATCGTCGCCAATCTGCCGTACTCGATTTCCTCGCCTTTTCTTTTCAAGCTGATTGACTGCTGCCACCAGGTCAGCTTTGCCGTGCTGATGCTGCAAAAAGAATTTGCCCGGCGACTCATAGCCCGGCCCGGCACCAAGGAATACGGCGCGCCCACAGTGCTGCTCGCCGCCTGCGCGGCTGCCGAGCCGCTGCTGGAGGTCGGCCCGGAGGAATTTCATCCCCGGCCCAAGGTTGATTCGCTGGTGCTGCGGCTGACTTTTCAGCCAGTGCCGGAGCGGGCGCGGCAGCTGGGAGATTTCGACCGCCCGCTGCTCAAACGGGTGGTGAGCGCGGCCTTTGGCCAGCGGCGGAAAACTCTGCTCAACAGCCTGAACGCTGCCGGACTGGGCGGCAAAGCGGAGCTGGCCGCCGCTCTCGCCGCTGCCGGGCTTGCACCTTCAGAGCGGGCCGAACGTCTGACTGTGGAGGATTTCACCCGGCTGACCCGACAGATAGGCAAAAAAAATGAGCAGTTAATTTAAGCAATAACCTCATTCAACTAAACCGGGCGCACAAAAAAACTTCTCCGTTCATCTTCCATTCATTCTGGCATGGATACTATAGCTGCCATCCAACGCATGGAATTCAGCCGGTCACGGCTGATGCAGCAATAGTCACACTAAAAGCAGGGGAAATCCTGCGGGAGAGAGAACATGACGAAGATCACCAGCATCCTGTCAGCACGGAATTTTTTCACAGCAGCATTCGGCTTGGCTGTCATCAGCGGTCCGGCGGCGGCGGTTGAAATTTCTTCTGAGCTGCGCTCGGCTGCCCTTCAGGCGATGCCAACGGAGGCAGCAAACAGAACGGCCATGGAGCACTGCGGCTGCGACAACCAGAAAGGCATTGAGATGTATGTGCAAAATCTCATCAATGACGCGCAGAAGCGTGGCCTGAGCTGTCAAGCGGCCATGCATGTTCCTGCCTGCATCACCAGTTACTGCTCCATTTGCAGAGGACATGACGGACTGGTGGAAAACTGCATCAAGGCTGGCGTTGAATACTTCACCAAATCAGCAGAGTTCTGTTCCGGCCAGCAGCCCGGTGTTGCCCAGAACATGCCTGACATGCAGTTTTTGAGTCAATTTCTGAAGTTCTGAGCCGGGTGAAAAAATGGCCTATGCCGGAGGAGCATAGGCCGAAAGAGCGGATGCGCTGGCAATCACTCGCCGACAATGATCTCCTGCCAAGTTTGATTGTAATCCTTTATCGTGTCGCCAAGGTCTTCCTTGAATTCCGAGCGTTCCAAGTCAGAAATTTCATAATTCGGCTTCACGGTGCGGATATCGCGGGCTGGGATATTGATGGACGGCAGCATAAGGAAGTCGGCAATCTGGGCATAGACCTCAGGCTTGTGAATGTAGTTCATGAAGGTGTAGGACAGCTCCTTGTTCTTGGCGTTCTTCAGCAGCACCATGCTGTCCATGTACATTGCGCTGCCTTCTTTTGGAATAAAGAACTCGACATGCTTTTTCCCTTCCTCGTCCAGCTCAAGAAAAATGTTCTCAGCATAGCCCTGCACCACCCAGAATTCACCGGCGGCAAAACCTTTGGCAAAGGTCTCCGCGTCAAATTTGACGATCTTGCTCTTCCACTGCTTGACTAACTCTTTTGCCTGCTTCAGCTCCTCAAGGTTCGTCGTGTTGACCGAATAACCTAAGGATTTGAGAGCCGCGCCCAGCACCTCGCGCATGTCGTCGAGCATGGTCATCCGGCCTTTCAGATCATCCCGGTTGAAGAGTGCCCAGCTTTTCTCAAATCCTGCCGGAACCTCTTTGGTGTTCACGGCCACACCTGCCGCGCCCATCATGTAAGGAACGGAATATTTATTCCCTGCATCAAAGTTGATTTTCTTCAAAACAGCAGGGTCAATATTGACAAAATTTGGCACTTTGTTTTTGTCAATTGGCTCCAGCATGTTCTCCTTGATCATGATGGAGACGTAATCACCAGATGGAAAAACGAGGTCGTAACCGCCGCCGCCTGCCTTCAGCTTGGTGAACATTTCCTCATTTGAGGCGTACATGTCATAAACGACCTTGACATTGTACGCTTTTTCAAAATCCTTGACCACCTGATCTGGAATATAGTACGTCCAGTTGTAAATAAACAGCTTCTGCTCCGCAGCTTTATCTTTCGACTGGGCCTGCTCTTCTTTTTTTGAGTCAGAACAGCCCTGCACGGAAAGGCAGAGGGCGGCTGCCGAAAGCAGCAGCAAGGACAATTTTTCCATGACCACGCTCCTTTGATGAGGGAAATGTTATCTCTTCAGTAGAGAAGAGTAGAGATTTTTGGTTGACCAAGCCAGCAGCGCGGTGCCGACAATGATCACCACCGACAAGGCATTGAGGGCCGGCGACACGCCAAAGCGGATCATTGAGAAAATGTGCAGCGGCAAGGTTGAAGATCCTGGTCCGGCGACAAAAAAAGTGATGACAAAATCTTCCAGCGAGAGAGTGACAGCCAGCAGCAGCCCGGCGATGATCCCTGGCATGGCGATTGGCAGCAAAACGCGCAGGAGCATGTCCAATTCGCTCGCGCCCAAATCGTAAGCAGCTTCGACGATTGAAAAATCAAATTCCTCCAGTCTGGCCATCACCGTCATCAGGACAAAGGGGATGTTGAAAGTGACATGGGCAAGAAAGACGGTGAGTAAACTGAGGTTGAGGCCGATCTTGTTGAAAAAAATCAGAATGGACACGCCGATGATGATTTCCGGCAGGATGATCGGGAAAAAGGTCAGGGTCTGAATGGCCTTTTTCATTCTGAAATTGTACCAGCAGAGACCGATTGCCCCCAGAGAGCCAATAATTGTGGCAGTCACTGCGGAGGAGATGGCGACTATGATGCTGTTGTAAAAGCTGTGCCAGAGCGGCTGCGAGTTATAGAACAGCTCGTGATACCACTTCAGGGAAAATCCCTCCCAGCGCATAGACTTGGAACTGTTGAAAGAGGAAACAACCAGAATGACTAACGGAATATGCAGGAAAAGGGTGACAAAGAGAAAGACACCCAGCGAAAATTTGCCCGGTTTGCTCATCTACAGCTCCTTTTTGCTCTGCGAGCGCATGAAGAATAATACGCCGATCATGGTCACGGAAGTCAGCACCACAGAAATTGAGGATGCCAGCGGCCAGTTTCTGGTGATGTTCAGCTCGCGGACGATCAGATTGCCCAGCATCCACGAATCAGTCCCGCCGACTAACTGCGGCACGGCAAAATTGCCAAAGGTCGGGATGAAGGTGAAGAGAATGGCGGTGGTTATGCCGCTGCGGATGTTGGGAATCATCACCAGCCAAAGCGCGCGGAATTTCGACGCGCCCAAATCCATTGCTGCCTCGATCAGAGAGAAGTCAAATTTTTCAATGGTCGAATAGAGCGGAAAAATGGCAAAAGGAATGGTGGTGTAGATGATGACTAAAATAATCGCATAGCGATTGTAAAGAAACTGGATGTGCGCGTCGATCAAGCCGGTGGAGAGCAGAAAGCTGTTGAGCAGACCATTGCTGCCGAGTATGGCAATCCACGCATAAATGCGGATCAGGAAATTCGTCCAGAATGGAATGATGATCAGCATCAGGAGCAGGTTTTTCACCGGGCTGCGGGCGATGTAATAAGCTGTTGGCAGAGCCAGCGTGACCATCAGCGCGGTGGAGGCCACGGCGATGATGATGGTGTTGAGCAGCACCTTGAGCACAGCGGTGTTGAGCAGCGATTTATAAGCAGCCAAGGAGAATTTCAGCTCCACTCCACCATACAGTCCTTTCTCCATGAAGCTGTAGCTCAGGGTGATGAGCAGCGGCACCGAGAGGAAGGCGATGAGCCAGAAGGCGATGGGCGTGACGTAAATCGGCCCGTAATTCTTGCGCATTTGTCAGTTCACCTCCACCATGAAGCTGTCTTTGGTGTTCCACCAGACGCTGACCTCATCTTTCCAAGTGATGGGCTTCTCGTCCATGAAATACTGCACATGCTGGCGGAAAACGAGCAGCGGCTCTTTGGTGCCATTGACCCGGACAAAATATTTTGTCTGGAAGCCGGTGTAGATCATGTCCTCCACAGTGCCGCGCAGAACATTGACATCCGGCGGCAGATTGCTCGGCTTGCCCGGCGCGATGCGGATTTTTTCAGGCCGGACCGTCAGGGCAACGCTGCTGCCGGGCTGCACTTTTTTGTCGCGCCAAATGTTGAATTTGCCGTATTCCGGCGACTCAAAGACCGCGTTCTCCTCGTCAGTCACGGCGATGACTTTGCCTCGGATGTAGTTGGTTTCGCCGATGAAGCGGGCGACAAACTCATTTGCCGGGCTTTCGTAGATTTCCGCCGGAGTGCCGATCTGCTGAATCTGGCCTTTGTTGAGGACGCAGACCTGATCCGACACGCTCAGTGCCTCAGCCTGATCATGGGTGACGTAGATGAAAGTGATGCCGACCTTGTCGTGAATCGCGTCTAATTCCAGCAGCATGTGCTGGCGCAGCTTGGCATCCAAGGCTGAGAGCGGCTCGTCCAAGAGCAGCACCTGCGGCTGGTTGATCAAAGCGCGGGCAATGGCGATGCGCTGCTTCTGGCCGCCGGAAAGCTGGCGGGGATACTTCTTGCTCTCGCTCTCCATTTTGACCAAGGTCAGATTTTCCTCCACAGCTCTTTTGATCTCCGCATTGGCAACTTTCTTCAGGCGGAGGGGAAAAGCGACATTTTCAAAGACTGTCAGATGAGGAAAAAGGGCGTAGCTCTGAAAAATCGTGTTGACGTGCCGTTTGTTCGGCGGCAGCGGCAGCACATTGACACCGTCAAAATAGACAGCTCCTTCGCTTGGCATTTCAAATCCGCCGATAATGCGGAGCAGCGTGGTCTTGCCGCAGCCGGAAGGGCCGAGCAATGAATAAAACCCGCCCTTGCTGATGGTCAGCGACGTGTTGTTCAAGGCGACAAAGTCGCCAAAGCGTTTTGAAACGTTCTCGATAGTGACCTGGCTGCTTTTCACCGCGTCAACCTGAGGATGATGAAACGCCTCTCCTGCCCTCCGCTGCGGCGGCAGGCTGCGTCCCGTTGCGATTGATGAAATTCCGACCCATTATAACTGGCGGCCAGCGATTGGAAAATACTCGTCCTCAAGCCGTTTTGTCAAGACAAAACCTGTGGCCGCAGCTGCTGCGGGAAATCCTGTTTTGCCGCCGTTTCTGGTTGACTTTGCCCCGCCTTCTCCCGTATTGTTGTCCGGGCTGGAAGCCGCCCGCGCCGCAGCCGCGCAGGCGGCTCAATTACAACGATTTCTTCTCAAACATCATGACTAAAATTCTTTCAGCCGCAGTCCTGCTGCTCTCCGCCCCGGCGGCGGCATTGGCCAGCGGCGGCCACGGCCCCGACATCCCGCCTGTCTGGATCGCCCCTTTCGCCCTGCTCCTGCTCTGCATCGCCGTGCTGCCTCTGGCCGCGCACCACTGGTGGGAGAGCAACCGCAACCGCGCCTTGGTCAGCGGATTTTTCGCCCTGATTTTCGCAGCCTACATGCTGCTCTCCTTTGGCACTGCGGGCGGGGCGGCGCTGCTCCACGCCCTGCTCTATGAGTATTTGCCCTTTATTGTCCTGCTGGCCGCGCTCTTCGTCATCTCCGGCGGCATCTACATCAAAGGCTCTTTGGCCGGAACGCCGCTCTCCAACTCGGTCATTCTGATCATCGGCGGCACGCTGGCCAGCTTCATCGGCACCACCGGCGCCTCGATGGTGCTGATCCGGCCGCTTCTCCGGGCCAACCGGTCGCGGCACAACAAAGTCCATCTGGTGATTTTTTTCATCTTTGTTGTCTCCAACTGCGGCGGCCTGCTCACCCCGCTCGGCGACCCGCCGCTCTTCCTCGGCTTCCTCAAAGGCGTGCCTTTCGGCTGGACGCTTCAGCTCTGGAAAGAATGGCTTTTGGTCAACGGCCTGCTGATCATTATCGGCAACTTGGTTGATCAGTACATGCTGGACCGCGAAGAGAAGGAGCGCAAAGGCCCGCAGCTGGAGCGGGCGCTTCGGCACGAGCCGTTAGGCATTGAAGGCTGGCACAACTTTTTCTTTCTTGGCGGCATTGTGCTGGTCATCCTCGGCAAAGGTCAAGGCTGGGGCGGCGAATGGCCCCTCGGCGTGCAGGAAGCCCTGATGACCGCGCTCACGCTGGCCGCGTATTTCACCACCAAAAAAGAAACCCGTGCCGCCAACAGTTTCACATTCGCACCAATCATCGAGGTGGCGGTGCTTTTCTTCGGCATCTTCATCACCATGATCGCGCCGCTGACTGTGCTCAATGTGCATGGCAAAGAGTTGGGCCTGACTGAGCCGTGGCAGTATTTCTGGGGCACCGGCCTGCTATCGAGCTTCTTGGACAACGCGCCCACGTACCTGACCTTTGCCGCCACCGCCGCAGGCAGCATGGGCGTGAGCGTAGAGAGCCAGAAATATCTGGCCGAGTTCCTCGCCAAGGGCGGCGCGCAGGCGGCAAATATCTTGGTCGCCATCTCCTGCGGCGCGGTCTTCATGGGCGCGAACACCTACATCGGCAACGGCCCGAACTTCATGGTCAAGGCCATCGCTGAGGAAAACAAGGTCAAGATGCCGAGCTTCTTCGGCTATATGGCTTGGTCCGGCTGCATCCTGCTGCCGGTGCTGCTGCTGGTGACTTTAGTCTTTTTCCGATGAGCGGAACTTCGCTCATCGCCCTTGTTTTTTAACAAAAAACAAGAAAATGTCCGCATTGCGCAACACGCTGTCCGCAGTTGCTAAATCCGCTGCACACCGTGTATAGTGGGGCAATTCATCCGCCCACTTTTTCTCGCAAAGATCCCATGTCCGCGCCCCGCAACACGTTCTCCATTATCACCGCCGCGCTCTTCGTCCTCGCCCTGATCGGCTATCTGATCTGGCAGGAAAGGCAGACCGAGCGGCCTGAGAAGATTGAAGTCACCACCGCAGGCTTTCTCGAAATGTGCCTGTCCTGCCACAAGGACGAGCAGCCCGACCCCGCCCACGCGGCGCAGATGATCGGCTGTTCGCCCTGCCATCTCGGCGACGCGGCGGCGATTGACAAGGAGAAAGCGCACAAGGGCATGGTGCTCAACCCCGGCGATCTGCGGGTGGTGGAGAAGAGCTGCGGCAAGGAAGGCTGTCATCCGGCGGACGTGCACAAGGTGAAGAACTCGCTCATGGCCACCAACCGGGGCATCCTCTCCACGCTGCTCTATTACTGGGGCGAGCGCGACACGCAGGACGCGGCAATCACGGTGGAGCAATTGCTGGAAAGCGGCGAGAACTCCTTAGCCTTGGATTACTTCCGCAAGCTCTGCGCTACCTGTCATCTCTGGAAGCAGAAGAACGACCTGCCCGGCGCGCCGAAGTTCTTCAACGAGAAAGGCGGCGGCTGCTCGGCCTGCCACTACATTCCGGCCAAGGGCGACGAGCGCACCACCGTGACTTCCTTTGACGAGAAGCAGCCACAGGGCAAAAAGCCGCATCCGCAGATCAGCAAGAAGGTGCCGGACGAGAACTGCGTTCGCTGCCACAACCGCTCAGGGCGCATCGGCATCTCCTACGCCGGAATGTTCGAGGGCGAGGGCTACGGCACGCCGTATGAAAAGGGCAAGCCGTCCTCCAAACAGCTGCCGGGCGGACGCTTCTACTTGGAGATCGCTGAGGATGTGCACCATACGAAAGGCATGTCCTGCATTGACTGCCACACCCGCGAGGAGATCATGGGCGACGGCACGCAGTACGCCCACTACGAGGAGCAGCTGGAGATCAGCTGCGAGGGCTGCCACAGCGCCGAGCCGGGCCTGACGCGCAAGGGCCGCAAAGTCACCAACATCAGCAAGGGCAAAGAAGGCTTTGTCCTCACGGGCCGCAATGACGGCGAGGTGCGCCCGCTGCGCCAGCCCAAGCAGGATGCCTGCGCCTATCCGGGACACAAGCGGCTGTCCTGCGTCGCCTGTCATGCCACTTGGGTGCCGCAGTGCTACGGCTGCCACGTCAAGCGCGACCTGAGCGAGACTGACCTTGACAAGCTGAAGCTGGAGCAAACGCCTGGCTGGTGGAAGGAGGGTCGTTCCTACATCCGCTACGAGCAGCCGATGCTCGCTGTGTGGAAGGACAAGGTGGTGATCGTCACGCCGGGCTGTCAGGATGTGGTGACGCTGATCGACAAGGACGGCAAGGTGGAAGGCGGCTTCAACCGCTTCACTATGGCGGCCATCAATCCGCACACCACGCAGGCCAAAGGCAGGCCCTGCGCTGACTGCCATGCCTCCACCAAGACTGTCGGCTTGGGCGAAGGCACGGTGACGAAGAAGGACGGCAAATGGGCGTTCCATTCCGTCGGGCAGGGCGTGGAGACGCTGCAAGGACGCACCGTGCCGCTCGATGCCTTTGTCACCATTGACGGCCAGCAGCTCCAGCACGGCTCGCGGCCTGACCTGCGGCCTTTCAACGCCGAGGAGCTGCGCCGCATCCTGCGGGTCGGGCTGTGTCTGCCTTGTCACGAAAGCTATGACGATCCGGCCTACAAGGACTACGATGCAAAGAGGGCGTGCCCGAAGTATCAGGAGCCGTAAGGCGCGGGGCACTATGTGATGCCGCAGAGGCAACCGGAGGAGACATGGACAACCAATTCTGCGACCTTGAGCGCATTGACAAGCATACGGAGGAGCTGGCCATGTTTGAGCAGAGGCTTGCCCTGTGCCAAGAGCTGGGCGACAGAAAGCAGGAAAGGGAGACGCTCAACCACATCAGCTGTCTTTACAGGAAGCAGGGCAACTATGCCGCCGCCCTGAGTCATCTTGAGCAAAGCCTGCGCATCAGCCATGAGATCGGCCACAGGAACCAGAGAGTGGCGACGCTGTACACCATGCTCTATCTTCATGGGGTGCAGGGCGATCATC
>NZ_JBLWEM020000009.1:0-26222 GCF_048287365.2 Candidatus Electronema sp. JC
ATCGCATAAACAATAAAATGCTGTAATTTCGAGTTCCATGCCTTCCTCCGTGTGCGGTTATATTCGTGCTGGACAGCAGAAGTATACCATACGCGGGGAAGCATGGATTTTTCAAGAGTTATAGGTCACAACTTGGGTTAAAAATAATATGTCAGGAATTTCTAAAACAGTGACAGCAGAGAAATATGCTTGCGGGAAAGTGCTGCGAACAGACTGAAGGGAAAGACTGGCTGGGGGACAGGGATTCGAACCCCGATAAGCGGAGTCAGAGTCCGCTGTCTTGCCGTTAGACCATCCCCCAGCAAAGATGGGATGAGAATATAAAAAAAAAGGCCGAGTGTCAAGAGAAAATTGTCTGCGCCCGATGCGTGTCAGCGGAGCCTGTCATTCTCCGCCGACACGCCGACCGAATCACGCTCAGGCCTTCTTCGCCTCTTTTTTCGGCGCCTCAGGCGGGGGCGGGGGCGCCTGCGGCACTTTGGAGCCGTGGCATTCATGGCAGTTCTGCTGGCCAGTGATGCCGTGCAGCTTGCCGCAGTTGAAGTCGGAGCTGGCCTCGTAGTCGCCGTCTGCCCAGGCGTTCAGCAGCTCGACAGACTTGAAGGCCACGCTGGCGGCGACGCGGGCGCAGCGGTCCTTCCGTTCCGGGCTGACCAAGGGCTTGTTGGAGGCTTTCATCCATTTGCCCACTGAAATATGGCAGAGCGGCGAGTTGCTCACAGTCTTGGCCAGCTCTGTCGTGACTTTCGGATTTTTCGGCATGAAGACCGGCATCAGCGTCTCCGAGTACCAGGACATGATGTCCTCGCACATTCTATGCGCGGTGGTGTCGCCGGTGGTGCGCGGGCCGACGATCAGGTTGAAGACCATGTTCGCGCCGGCAGGCGCGCCGCAGATGGTGCCCCAGCCCGCCTGGCCGCCTTCCAGATAGATGTAGGCATCTATCGGGAAAGCCTTGTACGGCTCGCCGACTTTCTCGCGCAGCTGGCCGAAAATGCTGCTGATGACCGCGCCGCCGCAGAAGATGCGGTACCACTCTTCGTAGCAGAGCTGGGCGGTTTTCTCCGGGTCAAGTTTTTTATAGGGCCAAGGCCATTTTTCGGTTGAGCCGTCTTTGGCTGCCGCCGGACTGATCAGGCCGCCGACATGACTGAGGGCCGCGCCTGCCGCCAATGCGCCGGTTCCTGCAAGAATCTGCCGCCGCGACACGCCTTCCTTGACCAATTTCTTGTCCACTTTTGCAACCTCCTTTTGGTTCGCATTTTTTTATTTTTCTGACAAAGCGTTTGTTGTCCTCGATTCTCTTCCAAGGACAACCGCCTCTGTACTGCTCATACCACAAAGCACTCTCAAACGTCACTTTAAAGTACCACAAGGTGCCAATCTCGTCAAACAAAAACAGCGGTTCCTTTAAAAAATATTCTTGATGAACATGGCGGCGCGAGGCCGTCCGCCGCGCCACTGGCCGCCCGCAACAAAAATCCTTGCCCTTTTCGTCTGCGGCTGCTACTTTCTCGGCTGAGAATCCGTCTTCAATTCATCCTGAAGGTCCGCCGTGAACATCCGCCGCCAGCTGGAAGAGCAGGAGCAGCTCGTCCTTGCGCCCTGCGCCTGCTTCAGCAGCAGGTCGCGGGGCCGCCTGCGCGGCGAGCCGCCCTGCGAGCTGCGCACCGCCTTTCAGCGCGACTGCGACCGGATCATTCACTGCAAAACCTTCCGCCGCCTCAAGCACAAGACCCAGGTTTTCCTTGCCCCGACCGGCGACCATTACCGCACCCGGCTCACGCATGTCCTTGAAGTCTCGCAGATCGCCCGCACCATTGCCGTCTGTCTGCGCTTGAATGAATACCTTGCTGAGGCCATCGCTCTTGGCCACGATCTCGGCCACACGCCCTTCGGCCATGCCGGAGAATACAGCCTCAACCGCCTGCATCCCGGCGGCTTCCGGCATTACATCCAGAGCCTGAGAGTGGTGGACTTCTTGGAGAATCACGGCCAAGGGCTGAACCTGAGCTGGGAGGTGCGCAACGGCATCGTCAAGCATTCCAAGGGCTACCGTGACATCCTGCCTGACGACTCGCGGGAGCTGCCCGCCACGCTGGAAGGGCAGGCGGTGCGGGTCGCGGACATCATCGCCTATCTCAACCACGACATGGACGACGCGCTGCGGGCTGAGATGATTACAGAAAGCGACCTGCCCGCCCACCTGCGCCGGGTTGTGGGCGACCGGCCCGACCTCCGCATCGCGGCGATGATGCGCGACCTGATCGCTGAAAGCCTGCGCGCCGACGAAGGCCGCCTTCGTCTCAGCCCGATGATGCAGGAGGTGATCTGCGGGATGCGCTCCTTTTTATATGACAACGTGTACCGCAACCGGCTGGTGCACAGCGAGTTCGAGAAGGCGCAGCGGGTGATCAGCGAGCTGTATCTCTACTTTCTGGAGCATGAATTCCCTGCCGGGCCGGAGCAGCGGGCCTGCCCGAAACGCAGGCCGCCCGCTGACGCCAAAGAGGAGAAGCGGCTGCACCGCTTGGTCTGCGATTTCATCGCCGGGATGACCGACCGCTACGCCTTGGATCTGTACAGTCAGATTTTCATGCCCAAGCCGTGGTCGGTGCTGTGAGCATGAACGCGCCTTTTTTCAACCAATCCAAATGACTGAATTTGACATCGCCGTGATCGGCGCGGGCCACGCGGGCTGCGAGGCCGCCTTGGCCGCCGCCCGCATGGGCTGCAAGACGCTGGTCTGCATCATCAACGCCGACACCATCGGGGCCATGTCCTGCAACCCGGCGGTCGGCGGCTTGGCCAAGGGCCATCTTGTCCGCGAGATTGACGCGCTCGGCGGCGAAATGGCCAAAAATATTGACGCGACCGGCATCCAGTTCCGCCGCCTCAACACCAGCAAGGGGCCGGCGGTGCGCTCCTCGCGGGCGCAAGCCGACCGGCGGCTGTATCAGCAGCGGATGAAAACCGTGCTGGAGCGGCAGCGGAATTTGGTCATCCGCCAAGCGGTGGCAGATGAGATTTTGACCGAGCAGG
The DNA here is from genome assembly GCF_048287365.2 of Candidatus Electronema sp. JC. NCBI lineage: Bacteria > Pseudomonadati > Thermodesulfobacteriota > Desulfobulbia > Desulfobulbales > Desulfobulbaceae > Candidatus Electronema > Candidatus Electronema sp. JC. The sequence goes on from NZ_JBLWEM020000009.1 coordinate 3,043, forward strand.
GCAGGGTGGTCGGCATCCGCACATCCTTGGATGAAATTATTCCGGTGCGGGCAGTTGTTGTGGCTACTGGCACCTTTCTCAACGGCCTGATTCACATCGGCCTGAAGCAGTTTCCCTCAGGCCGAATGGGCGACGCGCCCTCGACCAAACTGGCGCAGTGGTACCGCCAGATCGGCTTCAACGTGGGCCGGATGAAAACTGGCACCGTGCCGCGCTTGGACAGCAAAACCATTGATTATTCCGGTTTGGAGCCGCAGTTCAGCGACGACCCGCCCGCGCTCTTTTCCTCCGCCAACCGCAGGAGGAAAACCCCGGAGCTGCCGCAGCTGCCCTGCCACATCACCTACACCAACGAGCGGACGCACGAAATCATCCGCAGCTTCATCGGCCAGTCGCCGCTGTATGCCGGAATTATTGAAGGAGTCGGCGCGCGCTACTGCCCTTCGATTGAAGACAAGGTGATGCGCTTCCCGGAAAAAGGGCGGCACCAGATTTTTCTGGAACCGGAAGGCGTGGAAACGGCGGAGGTCTATCCCAACGGCATTCCGACCAGCCTGCCGATTGAAGCGCAGATTGCGCTGGTGCATTCGATCCCCGGCCTTGAGCAGGCGCGGATCATCCGGCCCGGCTACGCCATCGAGTACGATTACGTTGACCCGCTGGAACTGAAACCCTCATTAGAAACGAAGCGCGTCAGCGGCCTCTTTCATGCCGGGCAGATCAACGGCACGTCCGGCTACGAGGAGGCGGCGGCGCAAGGGCTGATGGCGGGCATCAACGCGGTGCATCTCGTGCGCGGTCAGGAGCCGCTGATTCTCGACCGCTCGCAGGCCTACATCGGCGTTTTAATTGACGACCTTGTCACGCTGGGCACCAAGGAGCCGTACCGCCTCTTCACCTCGCGGGCTGAATACCGCCTGCTCCTGCGCGAGGACAATGCCGACTTGCGCCTACGCGAAATCGGTTTTGATATCGGGCTGGCGGATCCACAGGAAAAAACAGAATTTCTCGCCCGCAAACAGGCGATTGAGGAAGGGTTGGCCGCGCTGGAGGAAATCCGCATCAAGCCCTCAGCAGAGGTGAACGCCTGTCTGGCTGAACTGAACAGCTCGGCGCTGACTCAGGCGATGACTTTGTCCGAGCTGCTCCGCCGACCGGAATTAGGCATGACGGAGCTGCGCTGCCTGCTGCACGCCGACGGCACCGAGCTGCCTTTCGAGACAGACGATGATGATCCAAGCATGGCGGAAGAAATAGAATTGCAGATCAAATACTCCGGCTACATCAAACGGCAGCAGGAACAGGTGGATCGCTTCCGCAAGCTGGAGCGCGTCCGTCTGCCGGAAGAGATGGAATATAAAGGTCTGCCCGGCCTATCCAACGAGGTGGTGGAAAAATTGAACCGAATCAGGCCACTGTCGCTGGGGCAGGCTTCGCGCATCTCCGGCGTGACCCCTGCGGCGGTCTCTGTGCTGCAAGTGCATTTGAAGAAGCAGGGCCTGCTTTAATCCGCTGCGGCGGGCAGTTATCCCTTGCCAGCAGGCCGCCTAAGGGCGTATAAGGAAAAGGGACGGCCTGCTTGGCGCAGGCTTTTTTCATGCTGGAACAGGGAGGAGCAAGATGCTGAAAAAAAACTACACCGCCACAGGAACAAAATGCCGGGTCACGTTTCACCATCCCGGCGGCGAGCAGATTGAATCCGTCGCCTTGGCGGGCGAGTTCAACGGCTGGTCGGCAGCGGAAACGCCGATGAAGAAGCTGAAAAGCGGCGATTTTTCGGTGACGCTGACTCTTGACGCAGGCCGGGACTACGCCTTCCGCTATGTGCTCAATGGCCAGTGCTGGGTCAATGACCCGGCGGCGGACAAATACCTGCGCAACGAGTTCGGCGAGGACAACTCGGTGGTCGCGGTCTGACGCTTCCGGCGGAGCGGCGAAGACGATTCTGCCTCTCCGCACCCTGTTAAATTCCCAGATACTTCGCACGGCCTTCCGAGCTGCGCCGCCAGTTCTTTGCCGTCCTGCCTCTTCATTTTCCCCGCGCTCTGGCAGAGCTGATCTGCTTGCAGCATTCAGCTTGGAATCAGCCGCTTTTTTGGGTATGATGAGAATCGGCTGCCTTCACAGAAAACATCAATCCTTGAAAGACCATGCCCAAGATCATTGCTCTCGCAGGCAAGGGCGGAACCGGCAAGACCACCACCGCCGCCCTGCTGCTCAAATATCTCACCGCCCGCAAGATGACTCCGGCCTTGGCTGTGGATGCTGACTCCAACGCCAACCTGAACGAGCTGCTCAACGTGGATGTCCGCACCACGCTGGGGAAAATCCGCAAAGAGCTGAAGGGCGACATCCCGCCCGGCATGAGCCGCGACCAATACATGGAGATGAAGCTCCATCAATCGCTGATTGAGGAAAAGGGCTTTGACCTGATGGTCATGGGCCAGCCGGACGGCCCCGGCTGCTACTGCGCGGCCAATCAGTATTTAGCTATGAGCATGGACCGGCTGGCGGACAACTATAAATATATCATCGTCGACAATGAGGCGGGCATGGAGCATCTCAGCCGCCTGAATTTGCGCCGGATTGATTATCTGCTCATCGTCTCTGATCCCTCGGCGCGGGGCATACTCACTGCCCGGCGCATCGCCGACCTCACCGGCCCGCTGCAATTGGATATTCAGCAGCAGTATCTGCTCGTCAACCGCGCCCCTGATCCCATTCCGGCAGCCTTGCAGGAAAAAATAGACGCGGCGGTGGCTGAAAGCGGCCTGCTGCTGGCAGGTTTCATTCCGGCCAGCGACGAGCTGGTGCGGCAGGAACTCAGCGGCGCATCGTATATCGAGCTGCCGGAGGACTCCAAGGCGGTGCAGCAGGCGTTCATGATTTTCGACCTTATTTTCGGCTGCTGAGTCATGAGCGGCGAAGAAAAGCGGCTGACCATGATTGATCTGGCGCGGGTCAGCAAGACCTTTCCGCCAGATGTGCACGCGCTGGCTGATGTTTCGCTGCGCATCCGCCGGGGCGAAATGATCTTCCTCACTGGCCAGAGCGGGGCGGGAAAAACCACTCTGCTGCGGATGCTCTGCGGCATTGACAGGCCGGATAAGGGTTATATCGAAATCGCCGGCAGCGACCTCAGCCGCATCTCGGACAACGAACTGCAAAAGCTGCGCCGCCGCATCGGCGTGGCGTATCAGGATTTCAAGCTCCTGCCGGACAAGACGGTGGCCCAGAACATCGCCTATTCGATGGAGGTTTCCTATCGGAGTCGGCAGTTCATCATCAGCCGGACCAAGCAGCTGCTGACTGAGCTGGGTTTGATGGACAAGCTCGACGCGCTGGCAGGCAAGCTCTCACGCGGCGAGCAGCAGCGGGTTTCCATCGCCAGAGCCGTGGCCAATGAGCCGGAGCTGATTCTTGCTGACGAGCCGACCGGCAACCTTGACGCGGAAACCGCCGGGCTGGTGATGCAGCTTTTCCGCCGCTGCAACGAGGAGGGAGTGACCCTGCTCATCGCCACGCACGATCAGGCCATTTACGATTATCCCGGCAGCAAGATCGTCCGCATTGAAAACGGGCGGCTGGCGATTCAGAAACCGCCGGTCATCGCCAAACAGGGGGAGGGCAGGACATGAATTTTCTGGTCGCGGTCTTCAGCCAGACGTGGCGCAGCCTTGTCAAAAGCTGGCGCAGCCAAGTCCTGTCGCTGGTGACGATCACCCTTTCGATCCTGATCTTCACGTTCTTCTATCTGGTCTATAACAACGCCCTGCAATTTGGCAACCGCTTGGACAACGTCCTGCGCCTGATTGTCTACCTCGACGAGGAGCCAGATCAGACCTTGCAGCAGGAATACCGGCACAAGATTGAGAAGTTTGACAAGGTGGAGCGGATTGAATTTGTCTCCAAACTGGAAGCCTACGACCGCTTCAAAGGCCAGCTTGACGACAGCCAAGATGTGCTGAAAGACATCCCAAAGGATTTTCTCCCGTCCTCGATTGAGATTTATCCGCGCCGGAGCTTGGAAAGTCTTTCCAAGATCAAAGAATTTTCCGCCTACTTGGAAAATCTGCCCGGCGTGCTCAAGGTGCAGTACGGCAGAGAATGGGTGGAGCGTTTCAACTCCTTCATTCAGCTTCTGCAAGTGGTGGTCTTTCTGTCCGGCGGCCTGCTGATCATGACCACCACCTTCATGATCGGCCATTCCATCCGTCTGACCGTCTTTTCGCGCAAAAACGAGCTGGAGCTGCTCCGCCTTGTCGGCGCGTCGAACAGCTACATCCGGGTGCCGTTCTTCCTTGAAGGCGCGCTGCTCGGCCTGCTCGGCTCGGCCGCCGGAATGGCCGCGCTCTACATCCTCTTTCGCTGGATCCGGGCCGCCTTTGCCGAAACAGCGGCGCAGGGCATGTTTTCCTTCAGCTTTTTCGACGCGCCCACAGCAGCGATGATCATCGTCCTGTCTGTCCTGCTCTGCGCGGGCGGCAGCTTTGTCTCCATCCGCAAGATACTCAGCGTATGATGCGCGCAGGAAAAACGCTGGCCGCCGCCCTCCTCGCCGCCGCTGTTTTTGCCGCGTCGCAGCCGGTCATTGCCCAAGACGCAGGAGGCCAGGTGCGGATCAAAATCGGCAAGCTGCGCGAGGAAATGGCCTTGGAGGAGGAGAAGCTCCAGAAAAGCACTGAGGAGGAGCGGGCAGTTTTAGACGAGTTAGACAAGCTCGGCAGCCGCATGGACGAGCAGCAGGGCAAGATCAACCTGCTTCAGAAGCAGCTTGAGGAGCAGCGGCAGAATTTAGCCAAAACCCAAGAGCTTCTCACGCAGACGGCGCAGGCGCGGGACAAGGCCCTGCGGCACATGCTCGACCGGCTGCGGGCTTTTTATGTGATGGGCAGACTGGGCGCACTGAATGTCACATTCTCCAGCAAAACCCTGCCGGAGCTGATGCTGATGCAGGATTCTTTCCGCAGCATGGCTGGCTATGACCGCACAGTGATTGAAAAATATCGCGCCAGCCTGACCGCGCTGAAGCAGGCACGGACCGCCTATGAGCTGGAGGAGTCGCTGCTGGAGGAGCTGGTGCGGCAGGCGGAGGAGCAGCAGTTAGCCTTGAACGAACTGCGCTTGCAGCGGGAGGAGGTGCTGACGCGCATCAAAGCCGAGCAGGGGCTGATTCAGCTGGCGATGCAGGAAATGCGCCAGGCTGAGGCCAAGCTCATCCGCTTGCTCTCGCAGCCGCCGGAAGCGGAGCCGTACAACGGGCCGGGCCTGCTGCCGGACAAAGGCAAGCTCGCTTTTCCGGCAAAGGGCAGGCTGACGCAGCGTTTCGGCGAGACACTGAAAGAAGGCTTCCGCAAAGGCGAGAAGGTCAGCGGCATCCACATCGCCGTGCAGCCGGACACGGAAGTGCGGGCGGCGCAGAAAGGCCGGGTGACCTTCGCCGGCTACCGCAGCGGCTACGGCAACGCGGTGATCATTGACCACGGCCAGAACTGGCTCACGCTCACCTCGCGCCTTGACGCGGTCTTTGTCCGCGAGGGCGAAGTGGTGACGCAAAATCAAAAAATCGGAGTCAGCGGCGACCTCGCCACCCTCTTTGAGCCGGGCCTGTATTTTGAAATCCGGCAGAACGGCGCGGCGCAGGATCCCCTCCTCTGGCTGAAAGCGGACTGATGCGCAGCAGATGCGTTTTTTTGTTCTTCTGTCCGCCTGCTTTGCGGTATAAGAAAGGAAGGAGCTGATGATGAAAATCCATCCCGGAACGCTATGAGACATTCGCTGCTGCGGCTCGGTCTGGCTGCCTCGCTCTCCGCTCTCCTGCTTGCCCCGCCGCTGCGGGCGGCGGAACGGAGCAGCGCGCGGCAGGCCGAACTGTATGGCAACTTGGAAACCTTTGCCACCATTCTTGATCTGGTGCAGAAACATTACGTTGACGAAATCGCAGGCAGCGAGATCATGCTCGGCGCGGTCAACGGGATGCTCTCCGCCCTTGATCCGCATTCCTCCTATCTCTCGCCCAAGGAATTCAAGGCGCTCCAAGAGGAAACCAGCGGACGCTTCGGCGGCGTGGGGATCGAAGTGGCTGTCCGCGACGGCGTGCTGACGGTGGTCGCGCCCATCGCCGGAACCCCTGCGTATCATCAGGGCATCAAATCGGGCGATCAGCTGGCGAAAATCAACGGCGAGCCGGTCAGCGAGCTGACCTTGAATGAGGCGACCAGCCTGCTGCGCGGCAAGCCAGGCGAAAAAGTGACGCTGACAGTCAGCCGCGACAGCCAGCAGCTTGATTTCACCTTAGTACGCGCCCTCATTCCCCAGCATTCCGTGACCGCCGCTGAACTGGCGCCGGGCTTTCATCATCTTCAGATCAGCACCTTTCAAAACGCCACAGCCGCCGACTTCCAAAAAGCCCTGCGCGAGGCCGGAAAGAAGCGGCCTCTCAAAGGGCTGATTCTCGACCTGCGCAACAATCCCGGCGGACTGCTTGATCAGGCGGTGCTGGTGGCGGATCTGCTGCTTGAGCAGGGGCTGATTGTCTCGGTCAAAGGCCGCGAGCAGGAGCGGAGCCAGCCCTTTGCCGCCGAGCCGGGCGAGGGCAAATACAGCGGCCCGCTGACGGTGCTGGTCAACGAGGGGTCGGCCAGCGCCTCGGAAATCGTGGCCGGGGCACTGCAAGACCACAAGCGGGCGCTGATCATCGGCACCAGAACTTTTGGCAAAGGCTCGGTGCAGACTGTGGTGCCGCTGCCCGGCGACGCAGGGCTGCGGCTGACCACCGCCCGCTACTACACGCCCAGCGGCAGATCGATTCAGGAAACCGGCATCAGCCCGGACTTGACTGTGCCGTTTGAGGAGCCGGAAGAGGTTGAAAGTGCCTCCGGTCAGGTTCGGGAAAAAGACCTGCGTCACCATTTGGAGAATGACCAGCAGGCAAAAAAATCAAAAAAATTGCAGCGCAAGCAGCAGACTCCGACAGAACGGCTGCTGACTGAGGACAATCAGCTCCGCGCCGCTTTGTTCATTCTTCAGCAGCTTGCCCGGCCTGCGGCCCCGCAGCTTTAGGATGCGCCCGGTCATACACCCGGCTGAGGTGGGCCATGTCGAGATGAGTATATTTCTGCGTGGTTGAGAGGCTGACGTGGCCGAGCAGCTCCTGCACCATGCGCAGATCCATGCCCATTTCCAGCAGATGGGTGGCAAAGGAATGGCGCAGGGCGTGGGGCGTGACTTCCACGCTGATGCCCGCCCGCTGGCCGTAGGCTGCCGCCATTCGCTCAATGCTGCGCACAGTCAGGCGCGTTCCCCGGCTGTTGAGAAAGAGCGCGTCCCGCTCTGGCACATCGCCCCGCGTGATCCGGGCGGCGGTGAGCTGGCCGCGCAGAGGCAGCCACTGCCGCAGGGCATCCTCCGCCGCCCGGCCAAAGGGGGCCAGCCGCTCCTTGCCGCCCTTGCCCCGGATTTTCATCATCCCCGCCTCAAAGTCCGCATCAGCCAGATTGGCCGCCGCTGCTTCGGAGACCCGCATCCCAGTTGAGTAGATCAGCTCCAGCACCGCCCGGTCGCGCTGATACAGGCTGTCCTGCTGCGGCTTCGGCTCCTCCAGCAGGCTGAAGACCTCATCCACGGTCAAATAGACTGGAATATGCTTGGCCAGCTTCGGCCCGGCCAGCCCGGCCATCGGGTCGGCAGCAAGCAGGCCCAAGCGGAGGCAGTGGCGGAAATAGACCCGCAGCGAGGACATCTTCCGGGCCACTGAGGCGGCGGAATTGCTCAGATAGAGGGAGGCAAGATGCTGCTGCACCTGCGGCGGCCCGATCGTGGCAACATCCGCCGGGCCGCCGAGACTGCGGAGGAACTCCTCCACGTCACGGCTGTAGCTCTCCACCGTGCGCTCGGAGTAGCCGCGCTCGATCCGCAGCCAGTCAATGAAGCTGTCGAGACGGGAGAACATCAGACCACCGTGGCCAGCCGGGTGAGCGTCTTCTTTTTGAACAGTTTCAGCATGGTCGTGTCTCAAGCGCTGCTGGCCGCCGCCAGCCGGAACGTTTCCTGCTCTTTATAGCAGGCGGCAGGACTGCCTGTCCATGTATTTCTCCTGCGCCGGGCCGAAACCGGCGGCAGTTCCAAGCCGGAGATTTTTCCCCGTTTTCAGCAGAAATATGGTATGATGAGCCGCTTCCGGCAGGATGTGGCACGCCGCATTATAACCATGCCGTTTTCCGTATCAATTCTTCAGAGAAGGCAAGCAAGTGAGCGAACAGCAGAACACGTCCTATGGGGCGGATCAGATCAAGGTTCTTGACGGGCTTGAGGCGGTGCGCAAGCGTCCGTCCATGTATATCGGCAACACGGCGGAGGAAGGGCTGCATCATCTGATTTACGAGGTGGTGGACAACTCAATTGACGAGGCACTGGCCGGACACTGCAACCGGATCAGCGTGATCCTCCTCGAAGACGGCTCCTGCTCGGTCGAAGACAACGGACGCGGCATTCCGGTGGACAAGCACCCGACGGAAAACATGACCGCCCTTGAGCTGGTGCTGACCACGCTGCACGCAGGCGGCAAGTTCGACCATTCGTCCTATAAAGTTTCCGGCGGCCTGCACGGCGTAGGCGTGTCGGTGGTCAATGCGCTCTCTACCCATGTCACCGCTGAGGTACGGCGCAACGGCAAGCTTTACCGGCAGACCTTCTCTTACGGCGCGAAGACCAGCGAGCTGGAAGTGGTTGGCACCAGCGAACACACCGGCACCACCATCACCTTTAAGCCAGATCCGGAGATCTTCACCCAAACCGTTGCCTTTAAATACGAGATTGTCCTCAATAGACTGCGCGAGCTGGCTTTCCTTAATCGGGGCATTCATATTTCTCTGAAGGACGAGCAAAGCGGGGCTGAGGATTTGTTTCATTATGACGGCGGCATTGTCGAATATGTCGAGCATCTCAACCGCAACCGCACCCCGATTCATCCGCAGCCGATCTTTCTTGAAGGCGAGCAGGAGCAGGTGCAGGTTGAGGTCTGTCTTCAGTATGTTGACAGCTACACTGAGCGGCTGGCCTCGTTTGTCAATAACATCAACACCCGCGAAGGAGGCTCGCATGTGGCGGGCTTCCGCGCCGCGCTGACCAAGTGCATCAACAAATATGCCACTGATGACATCGTCCCCAAGCACATGAAGGAGAAGATGGAGGGCGACGATGTGCGCGAGGGATTGACTGCGATCATTTCGGTGCGGGTGCCGAATCCGCAGTTCGAGGGCCAGACCAAGACCAAGCTGGGCAACTCCGAGGTGAAGGGCATCGTCGCTTCCATCTGCACTGAGCAGCTTGGTGATTACTTGGAGCGCAACCCGCAGGTGGCGCGGCAGATTCTCAGCAAGGCGGTTGAGGCGGCGCGGGCCAGAGAAGCGGCGCGGAAGGCGCGGGATTTGTCACGCAAGAAGGACGGTATCTCTCTGCTGATGGCAGGCAAATTGGCGGAATGTCAGTCTAAGAATCCGGCGGAGCGCGAGCTGTTTCTCGTCGAGGGCGATTCGGCCGGAGGGAGCGCCAAACAAGGCCGCGACCGTTCCATCCAAGCTATCCTACCGTTGCGCGGCAAGATCATGAACGTGGAGAAGGCCCGTTTCGACAAGATACTCGACTCGGAGGAGATCAAGCAGCTCATCGCCGCAATGGGCACGGGAATCGGGCGGGAGGAGTTTGACGCGAGCAAGCTGCGCTACCACAAGATCATCATCATGACCGACGCGGACGTGGACGGCGCGCACATCCGTACCCTGCTGCTGACCTTCTTCTACCGCCAGATGCTGCCGCTGGTCGAGCAAGGCTATGTTTATATTGGCCAACCGCCGCTTTATCGCTTGGGACGGGGCAAGAAGGAGCAGTATTTCCTTAATGAGGACGCGCTCAACAGCCACCTTTACGACCAAGCGGCCCAGTTTGTCCAAGTCCGTTTGGAGAACGGCAGCGTGCTGGCTGGGCAAGAGCTGGTCAGCACGCTGAAAAAGCTCACCCTGTTCGAGCGCATCAGCATCTTCTTGGAGCGGATGAACATTCAGGAGCAGCTCACCCTCTTCCTGCTTGAAAACGATGTCCATTCCGCAGACCAGTTCAAGGAGGAGGCGTTCCTGCACGGGCTGCTGGATAAGCTCGCCAGCATTGATGCGGTCACGAGCGGCATCCGTGTCTGCGCGACAAGGCCCAGCTGCTTTGAGGCGGAGGCAGCCTTTCAAGGTTTGGCCCACACCCGCGCGGTCATCGGGCCGCACATCCCGCTGATTCCCGAATATCGCCACGCTCTTGAGCTGCATCCTGCAATCAGGCAGTTCCTCAGCAGCGGCTTCACGGTCATCAAGGGCGAGGAAAAGGAGATTCCGGCGAAGAACTGGCGCGAGCTGATCCGCGTGGTGCGCGAAGAGACCTTCAAGGGCAGCCATTTGCAGCGCTACAAAGGCTTGGGCGAGATGAACCCGGAACAGCTTTGGGAAACGACCATGAACCCGGCCAACCGCACCCTGCTGCGCGTCAGGATTGAGGATGCTGAGGCTGCTGATGATCTTTTTGTCACCCTGATGGGCGACAAGGTGGAGCCACGGCGCGAGTTCATCCAGAACCACGCGCTGGAGGTTTCTGAGTTGGATGTGTGAGGTTCTGTAGGCGGGGCGGTTCTGTGAACTGCCCCGGTTGTTCAGTTGATTGAAGTGCGCCATTGACGTACAATGCAATGAGATTCATTGAAACGCCCATTTTCACGAAGCAGGTGCAGGCATTGCTTGCCGATGAGGAGTATAAATCCTTGCAGATCGCTTTGCTGCTGCGGCCTGAGCAGGGAGCGGTCATGCAAGGATCAGGCGGATTGCGCAAAATCCGCTGGGCGATGAAAGGGAGTGGAAAACGAGGCGGGCTGCGAGTTATCTACTTTTGGGACAGCAATGCGGAATCTTTTTACATGCTGTATCTGTATGCAAAAAACAAACAAGAGGATTTGACTGCTGATCAACTGAAGATATTGAGCCGTCTTGTCAAGGAGGAACTGGCATGAAAGAGCATGATTTTGACAATCTTGTTGAAAGCATCAAGCAGGCTGGACAAATCCGGCGCGGCGAGATGAAGGCAGAACGAATCTTTGAATTTGCTCCGGCGGACATCAAAGATATTCGGAGCAATCTGCATAAATCGCAGGCAGAGTTCGCGCTGATGATTGGGGTCAGTCTTTCCACTTTGAAGAACTGGGAGCAAGGCCGCCGCTCGCCCGAAGGCCCAGCGCGGGCCTTGCTGAAGATCGCTGCTGTCAATCCTCAAGCAGTGGCTGCCGCGCTTTCAGCTTGAGCAGGAGAAGGCGAGGAATGTACGGCCCGGTTGGAAGAAAGCACCTGTATTTGATTGAAAAGCTGGTCTCAATTTTTCGGCGGGCCGCGCCTTTCTTTAAAGAGAGAGGTCTTTTTCGTTAAGGAGGCCGCCTTATTAAAAAAAGGGCATGGCCTTTCGTTGAAAGCAGATGTCCTTTTTAAAAAAAGGAAAAGAGCTTTCTCTGAAAGGGCGCGCCTTTTTAAGAAAAGGGCCTGTCCTTTTTAAAAGAGGCGTTGAGCGCGGAAAAAAGGAGGCCGCCTTGAAAAGATCGGAGCTGGCCTGCCCGCGCTGAGGCAGACTCATCTGAATCAGCTGCGCGGCCAAGCGTAGGTTGGCGGTGAGGAAGTTTTGCAGCAAAGTTAAATAGGGCCAGATAATGGTATCTGCCCTATTATTTGTTCTTTCCACAGAAGAATGGAGGATGCCATGAACGTGTCGAAGAATTATCTTTTTTTAGTTTGCCTGTTCGTAATCAGCTTGCCGCTCTCTGGCTGCAACCAAGAAAATCAAAAACTTCAAGCAGAGAATGCAGCACTACGTTCTAAGTTGCAAACGCTTGAGTCTGAACTGGCCAAACAACCCCGCGAGTTGGACAGGAAAGCTGCTGAAGAAATTTTGAATAAGTATCTATCTGCTCCTTCCAAGAAGGATATAAAATTTACAGAAGAAGGATTTCAACTTGCAAAAGTTGACGGCGTAATATCTGAAAATCCTAGCCGAGAAGCTTTAAGAGCTATGGCTTCCCCTTGGATATTTTCCAAGAAAGGGATAGTGATTTTTGGAAGTTTATTAAATAAAGATGATATTGAGTTTCAAGGTAAGTATAGTACATTTAAATCTAATCTCGCAGAGAACGTTGTATCCATTGAAGAGATTACCGATGGACCATATCCAGGAACTAAAGTGGTGCAGTTTATAACAAACTACGTATTTCCTCCTGATGTTAAGCAAGAAATCGTTAAGTACGTCTACCTAGGGAAAATGACAAAAGCACTCTTTCGCCGTTACGATGATGGATGGCGCGTAGAAGAATAATCAGAGACTTAGATAGTGACAGGTTTGTTCTGTCACTATCTTTCGATATATCGAGGAGCGCACCACAATGGAAAAACTCATCCGCTTTGACTGGGCAATCAAAAAGCTCCTGCGCGACAAGGCCAATTTTTCCGTGCTGGAAGGCTTCCCCAGCGCAGTGCGTGCCGAATGCAGCAGCTCCGTTGAAACGAAAAAGCATTAGCCTTCCGCAGGAGGAGACAGCATGACATCCCGAAGAGAAATTGCGAAAATTCTGAAACGCGCCTGCCGCAGCGGTCAATGAAGCTCGCCACCCCGGAGCAGATGCAGGCCCTTGACCGGGCCGCCATCGAGGACTTCGGCATTCCCGGCCTTGTGCTGATGGAGAATGCAGGCCGCGCGGTTGTCGAGCGGATGGAGGCGGCGTTCGGCCCGGTGGCGGACAGAAGCGTCTGCGTCTTTGTCGGGACTGGCAGCAACGGCGGCGACGGTTTAGTCATCGCCCGCCATGTTGCGCAGCGCGGCGGTGCGCCTCTGCTGGTCTTTCTGACCGAACCGGACCAGCTGCGCGGCGACGCGGCAGTGAACGCGGCGATCTGCGCCAAGCTCGGTCTGCACAGCTATGTGATTCGGCAGGAAGCTGATTTGCGGGAAGCGGAGGAGCGCATCCGCCGACTCCATTTTGACCGGCCTGCGCACAGCCTTGTCGACGCACTTTTTGGCACCGGCCTCCGCCGCCCGCTGGAAGGACGCTTCGCCGCCGCCGTGCGGTTCATCAACGAGCTTGCCGGACAGTCCATGATTTTGCTTTTTTGCCTGCTATAAGCTGCCTGAGCGGAGCCGAAGGCAGCGGCGGTTTAGGCTTCGCTCAACCACCTTGATGTGCTTGCAATGCGCTTGTTTGCAAAGGCGGTCATTGAGTTGGTAGAGGGGGAATCTTAGTTTTGCGGGCTGCCTTTTCCAGTAGCCGCCTGTCTATCTCATCATGAAGGTACGGAGTAATGGCAATTCTCTCCATGTTCTACGGGATTATCATCTCGATGTATTTTTTTGAAAAATCAGCAGCATAAGCTGCCGCATATCCATGTCAAGTTTCAAGATCAGGAAGCTGTGTTTTCTATTCCAGATGGAGAACTTATATCAGGCGATTTCAGGCCAAATAAAGCAAGATTGGTGCAGGCATGGATAGAAATTCACCGCGATGAGCTGATGGCTGATTGGGAACTTGCAGTAAATGGGCAGGAGATATTCAGGATTGAACCATTAAAATAATTGGCGAATACTATGAACCCAAGAGTTAAAAATGCTGTTCCTGATAAGGATTACACAGTCAAAATGATATTTGATAATGACGAGGAGAAACTGTTTGACGTGAAACCTTATTTAGAGAAGGGTGTTTTTCAAGAATTGAAAGATATGCAGATATTTAAAACGGTACGGCCAGTTATGGGCAGCATTCAATGGAAAAACGGCCAAGATTTCTGCCCGGACACACTTTATTTGCAGAGTAAAGAAATTAGCGAATGAGAGAGCGTTTATGAAAACAACTGCCGCCTACAATCAAGATTTTCACGCTTGGCTGCTGCACAACGCCGCGCTGCTGCGGGAGCGGAACTTCACTGCAATTGATGCCGACAACATCGCCGAGGAGCTGGAGACAATGGGCAGAAGCGAAAAACGAGAGCTGATCAGCCGCTTGAGCGTGCTCATCGCTCATCTGCTGAAATGGCGGCATCAACCCGTCAGACGGTCAAGGAGCTGGAGAAATACCATCGCAACCCAGCGGCTTGACATCAAAGAACTGCTTGAAGACAGCCCCAGCCTGAACCATGACATCGAAGAGCAGCTGGAAAAGGCTTACAGCAAAGCCGTGCTGCTGGCGGAGCTGGAAACCGGAATTGACCGGAAGCTGTTTCCGCCTTCCTCACCCTTTTCATGGCAGGAACTTTTGGATGAGGACTTTTTGCCGGAAGCCTGATGCAGGACAGCTTTAGTTGTAGAATAAATATCCACGCATTTAGCGGAGGCGCAACATGACTCGGATCAGTCTTGCTGAAGCAAGAACGAATTTCTCAGAACTTGTCCATAAAGCGTTGCTTGGCGAGGAAATCATCATTGCCGACGAGCAGCAGCGGCTGATCAAGCTGGTTCCTGTGCCTTCGGCAGGAGGAAAACGGCGGCCCGGCTCCGGCGCGGGCCAGCTGCGTCACATGGCCGCTGACTTTGATGCCCCTATTGAAGATTTCAAGGAGTATCAATGAAAAGGCTTCTGCTTGACACACATGCCTTTCTCTGGTGGGTTGAGGATTCGCCGCAGCTTTCCGCCGCCGCCCGCGACATGATCGAGGAGCTGGAGAACGAATGTTTTCTGAGCATTGTCAGTCCGTGGGAGATGGCGGTCAAGGCGAGTATCGGCAAGCTGAAGCTCGCCCTCCCGATCAAAGACTATGTACCGCAGCATCTGGCGGCAAATCAGTTTATGGAGCTGCCAATCACTTTTCAACATGCCGCACGAGTTGAATATCTGCCATTGCATCACCGTGATCCTTTTGACCGGCTTCTTGCGGTACAAGCTCTTGAAGAAGAGCTGATTCTCATTTCATCGGACAGCATTTTTGACCGTTACGGCGTGTTGCGGATATGGTGAAGCATGGATAGCATGCTGCCATGACTGCACCTGACACCCTCCTCACCTCCTCCACCAGCCTGCAAAAGGCCGTGGCTTGGATTGGCGAAACCATGCGCCAGCATCCAGAAAAGCAGCGCAGCAAGGTTATTGCCGAGGCCGAATTGCGCTTTGATCTCACGCCAGCGGAGTGCGAGTTCCTCAATCGTAACTTCAAGGAAATAGGTTGCTGATGGCTGAATCTCCCTCGCTGCTGGAGGAGCGGCTGCGCGGCATTGTCGAGCGCATCACCTTTCACAGCCCGGACAGCGGCTGGGCTGTGCTGCGGGTAATGCCGCTGAACTCCCGCGACAATGAGGAGGCCACGGTCACGGTGCATCAGACGCGGGTTTTCGCCGGGGCGACAATGGAGTTCTCCGGCTGCTGGGTCGTGCATCCCAAGTTTGGCCGCCAGTTCAAGGCCGAGCGGGCGGTTGAGCTGAAACCGGCTTCGGCAGGCGCGTTGGAGAAATACCTTGGCTCTGGCCTGATTAAAGGCGTTGGGCCGAAGACCGCGCACAAGATCGTCAGTCATTTTGGCAAGGAGACGCTGGATGTCTTTGAGGAGCAGATTGCCCGCCTGACCGAAGTGCCCGGCATTGCCGAGAAGAAGCTGGCCTCCATCAGCATGGCGTGGCAGGAACACCGCGCTGTCCGCGACGTGATGATTTTTCTTCAGGCGCAGGGTATTTCCACGCTCTTCGCGGTGCGCATCTACAAGCAGTACGGCGATAATTCCATCGCCGTGGTCTCGGAAAATCCCTACCGCCTCGCCGAAGACTTGTACGGCATCGGCTTCTTCACCGCCGACAAGGTGGCCCTCTCGCTCGGCTTTGCCCCAGACTCGCCTTTACGCATCACTGCGGCCATTCGTCACGTGCTGGCTGCCAGCCGCGAGCAGGGCCATTGCTGGCTGACGCAGGCGCAGATTGCCTCCGGGGTGCGTGAGCTGCTTCAGTTGGACACAGACGACGGCATCGCCCTGCATCTGCATGAAATGGAGCAGCAGAACAGCCTGCGCGTCCGCCTGCTTACTGTCCGCAACAGCCTGGAGCCGGAACGTTGTTATTACGATAAGCGGCTGTATTACGATGAGAAATATGTGGCCGAACGCCTGCGCGGCATGGTGCGGCCTTCAGGCAATGATCCGGCGCGGGTGGCGGGCTGGCTGCATCGCTACAGCGAGAAAAGCGGCATCAGCCTGAGCGAAGAGCAGGCCGCCGCCGTGCTTGCCATTGCCTGCTGCCAATTCGCTATTCTCACCGGCGGGCCGGGCTGCGGCAAGACCACGACCACGCGGGTTTTAGTCGCCCTGCTGCGGGCGATGGGCCGCAGCGTGCTTTTAGCCGCGCCAACGGGCCGGGCTGCGCAGCGCATGGGCGAGGTCATTGGCATGGAGGCTAAGACCATCCACCGCCTGCTCGAATATCAGGGTGTTGGCTTCAAGCGCAACGAGGAGAACACGCTGCGGGCCGATGTCCTGATTGTGGACGAGTGCTCGATGCTCGACATCAGCCTGACTGCCTCGCTGCTGCGGGCCGTGGACAAGGAGACCGCGCTGCTCTTCATCGGCGACGCAGACCAGCTGCCCTCGGTCGGCGCGGGCAACGTCCTCCGCGACCTGATCGCCTCCGGCGTTGTCCCAGTGCAGACGCTGAACACCGTCTTCCGCCAAGCCAGCGCGTCGGCGATCATCACGCACGCCCACCAGATCAACCGGGGCGAAAGCCCTAAGATCGCTTCACCGTTCAAATATCCTGACTTGTGGAAAAAGAGCGACTGCCTCTTCATTGATTCCGACGAGCCGAGCCAAGCCCAGCTTGGCTTCATCGCCAAGGTCAGGCAGCATTTCCAAAGCCTTGAGGAGCGCGAGGCGGCGGCTGGCGGCGATCCATTTTCGTTTGAGACCGCGCCGCGCTACGAGTTTCAGGTGCCGGAGCAGTTCTGCCACGTTGACCTGCGCACGCTGGCCACGGCGGAATGTCCGGCTGAAGAGCTGGCCGCTGTGGTGAAGAAGGTGCATCCGTGGTCGTCGCTGTATTACAATCTGACCGCTGCGGATGTGGTGCGGCGGCTGTACACGGAATGGATTCCCAAATACCGGGGCGCGGGCTGCGAGATTCAGGTGCTCTCGCCGATGATCCGGGGCAGTCTCGGCACGGCATCGTTGAATAAAATGCTTCAGCAGGCGGTGAATCCGCCGCAGGAGGGCCGGGCCGAAATCACGGTCGGCGAGCGGCTCTTCCGCGTCGGCGACCGCGTGATTCACCGCCGCAACAACTACGATCTCGGCGTGTTCAACGGCGATATCGGCAGGATAACGAGTGTGGATAATGCGGATATGACGCTGAGAGTCTGCTTCATAGATCAGCGGGAAGTTGAGTATCAACGCGAGCAGATTACAGAATTGGATTTGGCCTACGCCATCACCATCCACAAATCGCAGGGTTCGGAGTTCGAGGCGGTCATCATCCCGGTGATGACCCAGCATTACCGGATGCTTTTCCGCAATCTTATCTACACCGGCCTGACACGGGCGCGGAAGCTGGCGGTCTTTGTCGGCACGAGAAAGGCGTTGACGATGGCCGTGGGGAACAAGGACACGGGGCTGAGGCAGACGGCGTTGCGGGAGCTGGTGGGCGGGAAGGTATGAGCGTCAGATTTTTTTCTTGCTGCTGGGCACACAGTCAATGCCGATGACATGCAGCTCCTGCACGTTTGCTGAAGATGTTTTGATGATGTCAGCTTGTTGTTGTAAGTATTCAACCAGCGCAGGGAATTGCTGTCTGTGTTTGCCACCAGGTATATCCCAAGTTTTTTCATCAAGGCGGAATAGAACGAGGATGCCGTGCTGGCTGTTGTATCCCTTGAGATATTGCCCGACAATCTGCCTACGTAAGGTATCCTCCGTCAAGAAATTAGCACAGTATTTCTTGCGTGTTGTCATCCGCTCAACCGGTTTGATTTCGATGCAGACGTTGCCATATTTGCAGCTCACTTGAATATCAGTTTTCTTGTCATCATCAAGTTCCTCTTCCCGATGCACACTGAACCGCCGATTTTGTGTATCCCGCAACTTGGCGGCCAGCCAGTGCTGCAAATCCTTCTCAGACATTCCCGGCCAAAAAAGACATCGTTCACTGAACGGGCCTTCCTCAAGGCCTTTTTTTATTTCCTTCAATCTGACCAGAACTTGCTGAAAAAGCTGCGCTTCGCTTTGCGGATCAGTTTGAAATATTGAACCAAGGCTGCGCAGTTTGGCAGGCTCAATAAGTGCTGCTTCCTGTGCTGTATGTGCTGCGTGTTTTGTTCGTTCAGCAAAAAGCCAATCACGAATTTCTTGGTTTGCTGTTTCTTCTGATAATTTGGTGAGAATATTGTGTGCATCCTTGCCCGGCGTTTGAACCAGCATGTTGATGATGTAATCCCGCACGGCTTCAACAGAATGCAATTTGTAGTTATTTTTATCCTCATTATCATCTTTTACAGATGCAACATACATACTGAGACGATTGAATAACTTAACAAGAACATCAGCGGCAGATTGAAGTTTATCCCGCTTTATTTGTATCCAATGGCCAGACGCATGTTCGGCAACCCTTATAAATTCCTCAAACTGCTTATCCGCGTTGTTTCCGATCTGCTTCAGGTGCTCTTGAAACCAGTTCCAAGCAGCAACTATATCTATTTCCAACCAAAGACACAGCCAGTGCACTTCTTTGATCTGCTGGGCACTGTCCAGCACTTGCACCTGCGCTTTGCATAGTTCAGCGACTTCTGCCGGAGAAAGCTGCTCGTCTTTATATAATTTCTTGGCAAGCTGGAAAAGCAAATTCGTGTTCTTGATTTTTCCTTTTTTCAAAAGCGGAATAATAGGTTGCAGCAATTTGACACGTGTTTGACTGGAGCAATCTAAAATGAACTCAATTGTCAATTGATTCTCTGTCTCGACCCAAGGGCGCAGGGAATCAAAGACTGCTGATTTATGAATTTCAACAAGTTTTTCAAACCAAGCAATCGAGTTCCGCCTCTCCCAGATGGCTATACGTGCGGCTTGAGCTGCCTCTTCAGTGCTGAATGAGGAAATCACATCAAGACCGTTCTCAAATTCTGCCGTCAAGGCGGCGAGCAGGCAACTGTAACTGCTGTAGCTGTAATCTTCTGGATTTGTTATTTGAACAGCTCGCCAATACATTTTCATGCCATTAGTCAGAGCCTCCGCAATATCATGACCGAAATCATTTTTAATCAGCTCAAGATCAATGCGAGATTGACTGCGGTGTCTTGAGCGGCTATATGAATATCCAAAAATCCATTCCAGCAATATTCTATTTGAGCCATCACGTATATGCTCAATATCAGCCAACAGCTTGCTCTTGTTCTTCAGGCGTTCCTCTTTATTTTTCCTACGTTTTTCCGCTTTCTCCTTGCGCTGTTTTTGCAACCAGTCTATGCGTTCTTTCCGTTGGTGCTCAATGTATTCTTGTCGAGTTGTGGCCTCTGAGCCAACAGCCAGAGCATTGACAGCTTCTGATCGTAACCGTCCGCGAAGCGTGGTATAGAAGGCGATATTGAAAGCAATATGGAACCAAATAGTTCGTTCCTCCTCTGTACGATTCTGGTCGTTTGTCCGTTTGGTCAGCTCTGGAAGATCACCATGATCAAAACTGACTGTCTGAATATCAGTATAGTTTTTATACCAGATTGATTTTCTGACCGTTTCGAGTCCTCGCGAAAGAGCTGCCTCAAAGGCAATCTGGTAGCGCAGATGAGGATGTTGGGCTATCAGATTGTGTAGCCGCTCAATCTTATCTTGATGCCTGCTATTATATCGTTGCGCCTCGATATGTTCAGCCGCATCAATGCAAATTTGTGGACATTGTTCGCTATTCGTGGGAAGCAGTTCAAGCAGGCGTTCATAACACTGGGGAAACACCTTTGCAAACCATGTCTTTTCCTCCGCTATTCTGTAAAAGCGTTTTTCCGGTGCTGGCTGAGGCAATACAGCTGCAAGAGCACTTAAAAGTAATTCTGCTGAGTTAATATCATCGGTCGCAGCAAGCAAGCTGTATTGAACACAGTGCGTCATCGGGCCAAAATTGTAGTAATCTTCATCAGCAACAGCCTTAAAAATCTCTGAAAGCTGCTCAACAGTCAGGCTTTTCCAGTCAATAGCGGGCAAGGCTGCTGCAATAAGCGCATTTGTTGTCAGCTTGCCGGACAGCAGATCATCTCTGATTGCAGAACGTTGCTCCTGTGTGCCAACCTCCTCCAAGATGGCTAACGCCCAACCCCGCGCACCGTCAGACTTTTCATCATCTTGATAAATACTGAAGGCGATTTTTGCACAATCAGTTAAACGTGCAAACTTGGCATAGGAAAACAGCTTTGTTTTTATCCATTCCGGCTGGTTCGGCTCGGCAAGCAATGAGGCAATTTTACCGGCAGAAAGCCTGCGTCCCAACCGCCGGTATTCGCTGGCATCGTTGTGCCAGTCAGTTCGCAGTCCATTTTTCAACCGCTGAAGATACTCTTCAAAGGCCCGGTCGGCTGAAAGCTCATCCCATGACTCAGGATCACCGTCAAAGGCGATCATTTCCGGGAAGTTGTTCGTCACCCATTCCCGAACTTGGGCATTGATGGCCGCAAGCCAGCATAATGCCCAGCGTCTGCTCGGAATCAGCACGAGTTTACCGAATGGGGCCGCAGCAAAAAGGTCTATCGCCTCTTGCACCGGCCAGCCTTTCTCAAGCCGCCGCTTCACCCAGCAGGCTGCCAGATATTCCCGCACAGAACGATGATGAAATTTCACCCGGCCATAGGTCGCCTCGTCAAAAATTGCTGAGGAAAGAAGGCGCATGATTTCCGGCTCGCTCCAATCAGTCAGAACGTCAAACGGGACAATTTCGTTATCTCTGGGTACAGCAACCGTTGCGATATGGTGGCGACCTGAGAACTCCGCTGCGGCAGCCAGTTTTTCCGCGCCGCGCCGCAGCTTTTTCAGCGAGAGTAGGAACTTGTCAGCCGTTTTGTAATTTGGATTTGTTTCTGTAAGCCGATTGGTTACGTTTCCCTTAATCAGTTCCAGATACTTGCCGAATTTTTTCTTCTGCTTCCAGAGAGCAATCAGCCATTCAAGATCAAGCGGCCTTGTGGCCATCTGCCAGTAATTGTCATGATCTATTGCACGCCAAAATTCCGCGTCATTTTGCACATCTTTTGCTGCCGCAAAACGCTTTGCTTCAGTCTTTGAAAGAGGATTGAGCGAGACGACAAAAGGTTCGTTTTGCTGGTTAATCGGCTTGACCAGCAATTTGGATACCGCCTCCTGGACTTCTGTTTGTCCCCAGTCTGTCCAGCGGCTGGAAATGATGATTTTTATGCGTGACAGATACGGTTGTAATTTATCGGCCACGATTAAAAGTGTCTTTTTGAAAGCAGCATGGCTGACCAACCTTGACTCATCTATGGCATCAAGAAAGAAATAGCCTACATTGGATGAATCGGACCATGCGGTATAATTATGACCGATACAGAGTTCCCAGTCATCTTTCGACGTGAGCTGATTCAGCTCAACGAAAAAAGCTGCCTCATTTTTCTTCTGAAGCCGTACAATTTCATTCCTAAACTCGCTGGTTTTGCCAATGCCTGCCTCGCCAACAACAACGCTAACGGCGTTTTCATACAGCTTGTCCCAATTCAGCTCTGTTTTGTCATGATCATCAAGGTACTGAATGAGATACTCAATCCTCTCCTCATGTTCGTCTTTCAGCTCTTTGGCCAGAGAAAAAGTCCGATGAAGATCAATCAACTCAGTCAAAATAGATGCTCCTGATAAAATCACTGCAAAAAAGCTGAGGTAAGAATCAAACTATCCAAATATGAATAGAAATACTTGCTCGTTAGGCGAAGGCATGCTTGACCGTGCCAAGATGCTTTATCATATTGGAGCGTAATCTACCAATTTCTTCAATTACGGCACGACGGCGGTTGTACTCACTCCCCAATCTCACGCAGCACAGCTTGAATGAACCGCTCGCTGTAGCGGATGCCGCACTGCCGCATTTTCTCAAGCAGCGGCCCGACCGCAGGAATCAACCCCTTCTGTTTAGCCCGAATCAGAATGCCGACAGTTCCAGTCACGGGCATTTCTAACGATTGCGCCACCTT
This sequence comes from Candidatus Electronema sp. JC, assembly GCF_048287365.2. Classification (NCBI taxonomy): domain Bacteria; kingdom Pseudomonadati; phylum Thermodesulfobacteriota; class Desulfobulbia; order Desulfobulbales; family Desulfobulbaceae; genus Candidatus Electronema; species Candidatus Electronema sp. JC. Next base: position 25,244 of record NZ_JBLWEM020000009.1, read on the forward strand.
GCGGCCAGTCAGCTCATCCAGCAAGACCAGCTTTGCCTGTTGCTCCAACGCCAAAGCGATGACTTCCGCCTCGCCGCGATCAAGCACCGGCAGAAGCAGCCGCACCTGCGCCGATGACTGCACTTGCTGCACCCTGATCCACGATTCGCGTTCCAAACTGATCTCGCCATAAGATCTGTGTTTGCATCTGCTGATTTCATTGGCGACTTCATCAGGAATGACAATATTCCCGACAACCTCATGCAGCAAATCAAGCCGTTGAATGCGGGCAAAGGCTATCAGCGGCGTGGCATTGCAGACTATCACGGGTTCAGCTCCGCCAGAATATCAGCTCCTTGCAGCTCGATGGCCGTAAAGGATTCGTCATAATCAAACACGGCAATGCCTTTTTCAGCAAGCAGGTCTAAAAAATCCAACCGATTGCATCCGGCAAGCTGCGCTGCTTTTCCTAACGACAATTTTTTTTCTTGGAAGCAGGCGACAGCGGCGGCAATCCGCATATACTGCGTGAAATCTTGAATGCCAACTTTCAGCGCAGCTAATATATCCTGCGGAATTTCCAAGCGCATTGTTTCAATCATCGAAATTTTCCTTTCTCAGCGCGGAATCAACTCCGCAAATATCGAGAGCAATTGAACTGCATCTCCTTGAATAACAGAGTGATATTTCTCCCGCACTATATCCCGGTTAGACATATCCGGCAAGCCTCTTGTTGCTGGAATATCAAGGCGCGGGCAATGTCTTCCGCAATCTGATCTACACCGGCCTGACACGGGCGCGGAAGCTGGCAGTCTTTGTCGGCACGAGAAAGGCGTTGACGATGGCCGTGGGGAACAAGAGACCTCTTGCATAAGTCGTAACTTTTTGATAAAAAACATCTATGAGAAACGAAAACGTATGCGTCCTCAGCGACGCGGATTTCAAGAGAGCAGTTGGCGTTCAGCGTGATATTTTCGATATCATGCTGGAAGAAATAAAG
>NZ_JBLWEM020000010.1:0-19121 GCF_048287365.2 Candidatus Electronema sp. JC
AAAGACATTGTCATTTTCGAGAAGTATTGAGAATTTGACAGCATCTGTTTGGAGATTTATTCATCACCATAATGATAGTATTTTATTTAATTGATCACTTATGGTTCACATTTACCAAAATTTGAGAAGATGTTCAGGCAGCGTTGATGTCAGGAAAATCATGGGTTATGCACTTATAACTTGAATTTAGCAAGATCAACAACAACACACCATGAAAAAAGGATACTTCGGACAATGGGGCGGGGCGTTCATCCCGGAAGTGCTGCATCAAACCTTTGCCGAGCTGAACGCGGCATACGAGGCGGCGCGGGCTGATGCCAGCTTTTGGCAGGAATACGTTGACCTGATGGCCAATTACTCTGGCAGGCCAACGCCGCTGACCTTTGCGGAAAACCTCTCCAATCAGCTTGGCGGGGCGCGGATTTACATCAAACGGGAAGACCTCAACCACACTGGCGCGCACAAGGCCAACAACGTCATGGGCCAAGGGCTGTTAGTGCGGCGGATGGGCAAGAAACGGGTCATTGCCGAGACCGGCGCGGGCCAGCACGGCGTGGCCACGGCGACGATGGCCGCCCGCTTCGGCTTTGCCTGCACGATTTACATGGGCGAAGAGGACGTTGCGCGGCAGCGGCCCAATGTTTTCTGGATGGAGAAGCTGGGCGCGACCGTGGTGCCGGTGAAAGACGGCTCGCGCACCCTCAAGGACGCGATCAACGAGGCATTCCGCGACTGGGTGGCGAGCATGGACACGACGCATTACGTGCTCGGCACCGCCTGCGGGCCGCATCCCTTCCCGGAAATGGTGGCGTGGTTTCAATCTATTATCGGCCAAGAGGCAAGGCGGCAGATCATCGAGCAGCGCGGCGCGATGCCGGACAGAGTGTATGCCTGCGTCGGCGGCGGCTCGAACGCGATGGGCATCTTCCAGGGCTTTCTTGATCAAAACGGCGTGGAATTAGTCGGCGTGGAAGCAGGCGGCAAAGGACTCGACACCGGCAAGCACGCCTCCCGCATGTTGAGCGACCGGGCTGCCGCAGGCGTGGCGCAGGGTTATAAAACCAAGTTCCTGCAAGACAGCGACGGCCAGATGCTCGACACGCATTCGATTTCCGCTGGGCTGGATTATGTCGGCATCTCGCCGATACTCGCTGATCTCGGCGAGAAAGGCCGGGTGCGCTTTGAGGCGGCCACGGATGATGAAGTGCTGGCCGCGCTTCAGCTAACCATGAAGACGGAAGGCATCATTCCGGCCTTGGAGTCCTCCCACGCCTTTGCTCAGGCCATCAAAGAGGCGCCGCAGATGTCGCCTGAGCAGGCGGTCATCATCAACATGTCAGGCCGGGGCGACAAGGACATTTTCACCATCGCCCACGCCTTCAACGATCCGTCGTGGCAGGAGTTCATTGTCCGCCGGGCTGAGGAGTACCGGCGGAGATAAAGGCTCGCCGCAGCGGAGCTGAGGAAAAATATTGCTAAAAATCATGAGATGCGATAGAGAGAAGCAGCGGCTCTGATGTTCAGTTATGAAAAGCCGCTGAATCTGCCGCAGGCGGCTTTCCCTGTGCGCCGAATGATTCCGGCTGTGGAACGTATGAGCGAAAAAAAACACACCCTCCTCATCATCGACGACATCATCGACAACCTGATGCTCTTGGGCGAGGCCATGTCGCCGGAGTACAAAATCAAGGTTGCCACCAGCGGCGCGCAGGGGCTGGAGCTGGCCATGCAGGAGCCGCTGCCCGATCTGATTCTTTTAGACATCATGATGCCGGGCTTGGACGGCTACGAGGTCTGCCGCCGTCTGAAGGCCGACAGCCGCACTCGGCAGATTCCGGTGATTTTTCTCAGCGCCTTGGACAAGGAGAGCGACGAGCTGCAAGGGCTGGACGCGGGCGCGGTGGATTTCATCACCAAGCCCTTCAAGCTGGAGATCGTCCGCGCCCGCATCGGCACCCAGATCGAGCTGCTGCGGATGCGGCAGCAGCTTCAGGAGGCGCGGCTGCGGGCTGAGGCGGCCTCGCAGTCGAAATCGGTTTTCCTTGCTAATATGAGCCATGAAATCCGCACGCCGATGAGCGCGATCATGGGCATGACCGATTTGGCCTTGGAAAAGGCCGTTGACCCGCAGCAGCGCAGCTATTTGGAGACGGTCAAGCTCTCGGCGGACTCGCTGCTCTCGCTGATCAACGACATTCTCGATTTCTCCAAGATCGAGGCCGGGCAGATGGAGCTGGACGAGCATCCCTTCATCCTCGCCGAGGCGGTGGAGGCTGCTGTCCGCACCGTCTCGGTGCTTTCGCAGGAAAAGGGGCTGGACATTGTCCTCGATCTCTCGCCGGAGCTGCCCAAGGCGGTGGAGGGCGACAGCCTCCGCTTCCGTCAGATCATCCTCAACCTTCTCAGCAACGCGATCAAGTTTTCGGAAAAAGGGCCGATCCGCATCGTCGTCGTCCCAGAGAAAATCGGCCCGGAGAGCGTCGCTGTGCGGGTCTCGGTGATCGACCGGGGCATCGGCATCCGGGCGGACAAAATCGGCACAGTCTTCACCGCCTTCTCGCAGGCGGACAGCTCGGTTTCGCGCAAGTTCGGCGGCACCGGCCTCGGTTTGGCCATCTGCCGTCAGCTCTGCGAGCTGATGGACGGCAGGATCTGGGTGGAAAGTGAATACGGCAAAGGCGCGACCTTCATCTTTGTCGTCATCTTCGGCCATGCCGCCGAGGAGCCGCCGCAGAAGCAGGCCGCCTGCACGCTGGAGGCGGCTAAGGTGCGCCCGGTGCGCGTCCTGCTGGTCGAGGACAATCCGGCCAACCGCTTCCTGCTCCGGGTGGTTTTGGAAAAATTTCAGCATCAGGTGACAGAGGCGGTGGACGGCATGGAGGCCCTGCACACCCTGCTGGAGGACGACCGCTTCGACCTGATTCTCACTGACGTGCAGATGCCGCGTCTGGACGGCTACAGCCTGACCCGGATCATCCGCAGCTGCGAGGAGGGCGGCGACGCGCTGTCGAACAAGCTGGACGCGGAACTGCGGGAGCGGCTGTGCAGCCGCCTGCATGGCCGCCGCCGCCTGATCATCGCCATGACCGCCAACGCCATGAGCGGTGATCAGGAAAAATGCTTCGCCGCAGGCATGGACGATTATCTGACCAAACCCATCAACCGCGAGCAGCTGGCCGCCACATTGCAGCGCTGGCTTGCCGACGATGGCGGCGCTTGACGCTCACAGCGCCTCCAGCTCCGGCGGCAGCGAGGCCCGCTTGGCGGTGTTGCATTCCTTGCAGCAAGGAACAAGGTTGTTTTTCACCGAGCGGCCTCCCAAGGCCAGCGGCACGACGTGATCCATGGTCAGCTCGCCGGGCACGAATTTTTGCTGGCAGTAATGACAGAGGCCGGGCGCAGTTTTCTGCTGCCACCAGCGGCTGCGGCGCAGGTCTCTCGCTTTGTTGCGCTCGGCGCGGATGAACGCCTCGTCCACGCCAAAGCTGAGATCGTCCCAGCCTTCATTCTTCCGCATCGGTCAGTCCTCCAAGCAGCAGCTCGCGGGCCGCGCCGATTAAGTACAGCGAGCCGGAAACACAGATCAAATCATCTTCCGCCGCCATAGCGCGCGCTTGATCAAGGGCCGCAGGAATCGAAGCGGCGCAGATGACCTTTGCCTGCGATGCTTCCGGCAAAACAGCGGCCAGCTGCTCCGGGCTGGCGGCCCGCTCTGAATCTGCCGCTTTGGTCAGAATGATGCGGTCAGCCAGCGGCGCGACCTCACGCAGGGCGGCATTGATGTCTTTGTCCGCCATTGCGCCCCAGACTAAAATCAGCCGCTGGCGGGGAAATTCGCTGCACAAGACCTCCCGGAGCGCGGCGGCGCCTGCCGGATTGTGCGCGCCGTCCAAGAGGAACTGCCTGCCCTCGCTGCGGAAATATTCCAGCCGCCCTGGCCAGCGCGTCTGCGCCAAGCCGCTGCGGATTTGCGCCTCGCTGATTGCCCAGCCTTGCCGCTGAAGCAGCTGCACAGCGGCCAAGGCCAGCGAGCAGTTGCTGATCTGATGGCCGCCGCGCAGGGGCATGGGCAGATCAGTCAGCTTCAGACCGTCCAAGCCCTGATACTGCCAGAGACTGCCTGCGCCGCTGCCGCTGAAGTCGCGGCCAAAAAGATAGAGCGGTGCCTGCCGTTCAGCGCAGGTCTCGCGGATGACTCTGCCGGACTCGTCCTCGGCGATGGCAGAGACCACCGGAACGGCGGGCTTGATGATCCCGGCTTTTTCCGCCGCAATTTTGGCCAGCGTGTCGCCGAGATGCTGCTCGTGATCCATGCTCACGTTGGTGATGACGGACACCAGCGGCGTGACCACGTTGGTCGCATCCAGCCTGCCGCCCATGCCCACCTCCAGCACGGCGAAATCAGTCTGCTGCTCCGCAAACCAGAGCAGGGCCAAAGCAGTGGTGCATTCAAAATAGGTGATCTGGCGGCCATCGAGCACCGACTCAATCCGGCTGATCAGGCGGGCGAAATCCTCCTTGCTGATGTACGTGCCGCTGATCTGGAAGCGCTCCCGCACCGAGCTGAGATGAGGCGAGGTGTAGAAGCCGGTTTTATAGCCAGCGGCTGTGAGCATGGCGTGCAATGCCGCGCCGACCGAGCCTTTGCCGTTGGTGCCCGCGATGTGAACGCAGCGCAGCAGCCGCTGCGGATCGCCGAGCCGGGCAAGAAAATGCTGCATGGAATCCAGCCCCAACTTGATCTTGAAAAGCTGGAGCTGGTCGAGAAAGTGCTGCGCCTGCTGGCAGTTCATGGCCGTTTTGCTGGAAGAAGTGATGATTTGCTGTCCGCCCGACTGTTTACCACAGCCGTCCGTCCGCTGCAATCAATGTGTTGACAGCGTCCGGCGGCGTGAGTAGATTTCCAGCAGCCGCGCATCAGCGCAATTGATCAAAGTTATCATTCAACCCGATTCCGATGAATTCCATGCACGAAATTTTCACCGAGGATGTCCTGAGTCAGCTTTTCCCCGCCCAGCGCACCGCCGATTTTTTTGAAGCCCTGTTCGGCGACGCGGAAGAAGGCGCGTATGACATCGCCCTGACCTTTAAAGGGCAGAACAGCGGCAGCCTGCATTTCAGTCTTGACCTGCACGAGCGGCCTGGCCGCTGCTTGGCCTGCAATCTGACCAGCGGCTTGCCGGAGGTTTTCGCCCGGCACAAGGTGATCAACATCGCCGGGCTGGTGACGGAGATCGAAAAGAAACTCGACGGCAAAGCCAAATGCGGGGACTGGAAGCTGGGCCGCACCCAGCAGGTGAGCAAAAGCCTGCATTGCATTCCCTTGCAGATCAGCTTGGCGCAGGCATAAAAATCTTGACAGGAGGCGGACAATGAAGGAAAAGCACGAGTGGGAGCAGCGGTATGAGAAAGAAGAGCTGCCGTGGGACAGCGGCCGTCCGGCAAGCTGTCTGACCGAGCTGATCGGCGCTTGGCCCAAATTTGACGGCAAGGCGCTGGAGGTCGGCTGCGGCACTGGCACCAATTCGGTCTGGCTGGCCGGGCAGGGCCTGCATGTCACCGGCATGGACATCGCCGCCGGCGCGGTGCGGCTGGCCCGGCAGCGGGCGGCGGAAAACGGGGTGGAGTGCCGTTTCATCGAGAGCGATTTTCTCAACGATCCGCTGGAGGACAGCGCGTTCGCTTTTCTTTTTGACCGGGGCTGTTTTCATGGCATGGACGAGGAGCGCCGCGCCCTCTTCGCCCGCCGGGCCGCCGCCTGCTTGGAGCGGGGCGGCCTCTGGTTCAGCCTGATCGGCAACGCCGACCAGCCAGCGCATGGCGACGGCCCGCCCCGGCTCTCGGCAGGGCAGATTTGCGCCGCTGTTGAGCCGTTTTTTGAAATCCTGCGGCTGGAGTCCTTTCTGCTCGACTCCAAGCGGCCTGCGCCGCCACGCTTCTGGCAATGCCTGATGCGGGTGCGGAAATAGTGTTGGCCGCCCTTGCAGCCGTTGCGTCCGCAACATAACAATGCTGGGAGAAAAACGCGATGATCAGGAGCATCCAAACTGCCGCCCTGCTGGCGGCTCTGCCGCTGCTCGGCGGCTGCGGGATCAAGGAGCGCGCCGAGGCGGTCTGGGACAACACGCCCGCAGTTTTGGAAAAACTGCCTTTTGTCGGAACAGGAAGCCAGCCGCCCGGCGGCGCGGCTTATCCGCCTGCGCAGCAGATCCGCACGATTTTCCGGGCTGATCAGGCCCGGCCCGGCTGCGCAGTTTTCGCGCATCTGCTGATCTGGATTCCGGCAGGCTCCAGCGGTCGGGGCATCGCCAAAACGGTCGAGCAGGAGGCCATGCGCTGGGGCGCGGACTTGCTGCTGATCGGCAGAAGCCGTCAGGCTGCAAAAGACAAGGGGCTGGATTTTATCTATTACGGCCCGGAGCAGCCCTACGACTGCCGGGAGCAGTGGGGCGGCTGGAAATTCGGCTACAGCGACTGGGTCAGCCAAGGCGGCTGGGTCAGCTTGGGCTATGACGAGTGGGGGCGGAGCGAGACGTGGTTCAACGTGCCGCTGACGGTGCAGGCGGCCTTCCTCCGCTGCCAGAACTGAGGGCGCGGGCGGCTATTCGCCGATGATTTTCACCAGCACCCGCTTTTTCCGCCGCCCGTCAAATTCGCCGTAGAAAATTTGCTCCCAAGGGCCGAAATGGAGTTTGCCCGCCGTGACCGCAACCACAACCTCCCGGCCCATGACCTGCCGCTTCAGATGCGCATCGGCATTGTCCTCATAGCCGTTGTGGCGGTACTGGCTGGTCGGGGCATGGGGAGCCAGCCGCTCCAGCCAGACTTCGTAATCATGATGGAGGCCAGCCTCGTCGTCGTTGATGAAGACCGAGGCGGTGATGTGCATGGCGTTGACCAAGCACAACCCTTCTTGAATGCCGGACTCCGCCAGACAGCGTTCGACCTCCGGGGTGATGTTGACAAAGCCCCGGCGGGCCGGGATCTCAAACCACAGTTCTTTGTGACAGCTTTTCATGGCGTTCCGGTCTGTTGAATTGTTGCTGTCAACTGCAAACCTTATGAGCTGAACAGCAGTCATGCGGATTTGGGACATCAGCCCGGGCTATCTCAACCGGCAGAGCCTGCTCGGCGAACATCGGGAGCTGCACGCGATCCTCTCCATTCTTGCGCTGGGGAAAAGGGGCTATTCCCGCCACCCGGAAACCCTGCGCTGGACTGGCTGCGGCCCGGCCCTTGCTTGGCGGCACCGGCAGCTCGCCTGCGAGATGACGCTGCGGGGCTGGCGGGAGCAGTCGCCGCCGCTGCCTCTCCCGCCCGGCGGCGAGGCGTGGCCTGTGGTGTACATCGACGAGCCTGCGGCGCAATTCGCGCTGCTGCGGGCCAAATACGTCGAACGCGAGCAGGGGCGGATTCCGCTGCCCCGCAACGCCCAGCAGCTTTGGAGCCAGCATAAATATTCCGTGCTGGCCCGCGATGTGCCGCTTTACCAGCAAATTGGCCGGGAACTTGCCGGAGGCCAAGCGGATTTCGTTGAACTGGCCCGGCTGCTGACTGAGCAGCTGCGGCAGCCGCCCAGCCAAGGCGGCCTGCGCAACGCCCTCCAGCATCTTTGGGGGCATGTCGCCGAGCTGCCGCCCGCGCCGGAAGAAAACCCCGCTGACTGGCCGCTGTGCAGGCTGCTGGAGGAGACGCGGCACCGGGCCATGCTCCACCGCGAGCCGTATCTGACCTCCTCCACCGCCCTCGGCGAGCTGATGCAGTGGACGGAGGAGCCAGCCTGAGCGCGTATTTACTTCTCCGCCAGCAGTGTCATGCACTCGGAGAGAATCCGCTCCGCCGCGTCCGGGACAGCCAGCTGCCGCATTGCCGCGCCAATTGCCGCCCGCCTCGCACTGTCTTTCGCCAGCTCCGCGACCGCTGCGGCGAGCTGCGCCGCAGTCAGCTCTGCTTCCCTGTACATCTTCGCCCCGCCGCCTGCAACGTAATAGCGCGCGTTGGCCGCTTGATGATCGTCCGCCGCGTGCGGATAAGGAATGAGGATGGCAGGCAGGCCCATCACCGCCAGCTCGGCCAGCGAGGTGGCCCCAGCCCGCGCCACGGCCAAATTCGCTTGCGCGTACACTGCGGCCATGTCCTTGATGAACGGTGCGACTTCAGCTGAAATGCCTGCGGCGGCGTAGCCAGCACGCACCTGCTCGGCATCGGCTGCGCCGGTCTGGTGAATCAGCCGGAAGGGCGTTTTTATTTTTTCTTTGAGAAGCCCGGCTGCTTCCAGCATCAGCAGGTTGACCCGGTGCGCGCCCAAGCTGCCGCCCATAACCAGCAGAGTGAATGGCTGGCCGCTTTTCTGCCCGCTCTGCTTCTTCTCCGCAGCAGCCAAAATCTCCGTCCGGACTGGATTGCCGGAAACCACGGTTTTCTTCGGCGGGAATGGATAGTCGCCGGGAATGGAAACAAAGACTTTATTGACAAACCGGGCGGTCAGGCAGTTGGCGAGGCCAAGAATGGCGTTTTGCTCATGGATGCAGGCTGGCACGCCGAGCAGCCGGGCCGCCAGCAGCACCGGCCCAGTGACATAGCCGCCCACGCCGAAAACCAATGCAGGCTGAAACTGCCGGATCAGGCGGGTCGCTTCCAGCACGGCCTTGGGCAGGCTGGCGAGGCTCCGCAGCCGGTGCGCCAGGCCCATGCCTTTCAGGCCCATGCAGCTGATGGCCTCCTGCCGGAAATCCAGCCCGGCCAGCGCGTCGCGGTCAAGCTGCCGCTGGGTGCCGATGAACATGATTTCGCAGCCAGGAAAACGCCGCCGCAGGGCCGCCGCCAAGGCGATGCCGGGAAAAAGATGGCCGCCGGTGCCGCCGCCGGTGATGAGTGTGCGCATGATCAGAGAGCGTTGAAGTTGCGGCGGAAGCAGCCCGCCGGTGCCGGATTCTCCGGCGGAAAAGGATATCCCGTCCGGGCGGCTTTGTCCATCAGGAAGTTCCGGTAGCTCAGGCATCCCGCACACCCCGGCACTGGGGAAATTTCGAGCAGCCCCAGAACGGCCTGCGGCTCTGCCGGGCCTCCCGCAGCCGCATCTCCGCGCCGCAGAGCGGGCATGGCTGCGGCTGCTTCTGCCGGGCGGCGGTGATGGCCCGCACATGCCGGACATGCCTGCGCCGGTTGCGGAAGCTATCTTTCAGTTGAACGGCCTGAATCGCTTTGACGACAGCCTCGGTCTGCGCCGCGCTGAAGAGCCGTTTTTTCCGGGCCTTGATGCAAGAAATCAGACCGTCAAGATCAACCACATTGTCCGGCATCGACGTGCCGAAAGAGCAGCTGCCGACAAAGACCACGAGCGAAAAAATCTGCTGTTCAGGAATGCCGAGCAACTCATGCAAGGTCTTGGTGTGCTTGTAATTCTGGTGGAGAGGATTCTGAAAGCTGCGCGTCTGTCCGCCGATCTCCTGCGTCCAATTTTTTTCCTGTCTGCTGCCGGAGATCAGTCCCCTCATATTTTTGGTCTCAATGACAAAAATGCCTTGCGGCACGACCAGCACGTGATCCAGCTGGGTGCTGCCGTCCTTGGTCGGCAGGAGGAGATTGCAGAACAGGCGGCAGTCTGTCCCGCCGAACTGCCGCCGGACAGCCCGGCGCACCCGCCGCTCGCCGAGCCAGCCTTTGCACCGCCGGGATCGGAGCAGCTTGACCAGCAGGACAGCGGGCAGCAGCAGCCAGAAGACTTTGATCAGCTCGGCAGCGAATTGCAGAAGATCGGCGGCCATGCGGCGGCTCCAGCAGCAGTTCAGGGGAGGCCGCAGGCAGTCAGCGCAACACTGCGGCTTAGCGGCAAGTTTATCACAGCGGCGGACGAAGGCAAGCCTTTCCTGCGAAAAAGCGGCGCGGCTCAGCGCCTTCCCGCTGATGGACTTTATGATTTTTTTTGATGAGAAAAACAACAAACCGGGCGATGCGTTTTTGGACGATTTTTCTTGACATTGAACGGACAAACAATTAATAAGTGATTCACTTGCAGCCGCGCGGCCCGAATTGCTCCGGTTTTGAAAAATTCAATAAAATCGGCAAGTTATTTTCAATGCGCCGAATTCTATCACAAATAACAGAATGTTGCGGTTTCTGCGGGTCAACTGCGGTCAATCTTAATGTGGCGGCGTTCCTCGCTGTCATCAGGAAAATCCAATAGGAGGTAGTTTAAATGCCAAGTTTCGTCAATCCTGAAAAATGTGATGGTTGCAAGGGCGGCGACAAGACCGCCTGCATGTACATCTGCCCCAACGACCTGATGGTGCTCAACGTTGAGGCGATGAAGGCATATAACCAAGAGCCGGATGCCTGCTGGGAGTGCTACTCCTGCGTCAAGATCTGCCCGCAGGGCGCCATCGCGGTGCGCGGCTATGATGACTTTGTGCCGATGGGCGGCCAGGTGCATCCGATGCGCTCGTCCGATTCCATCATGTGGACGATCAAGTTCCGCAACGGCAACATCAAGCGCTTCAAGTTCCCGATCCGCACCACCGCCGAGGGTTCTGCCAACGCCTACGCCGATGTCAAAGGCGCGAACCTCGATGACGAGTGCCTGGCACTGGAGACCGCGCTGAAGGCTCCGACCATGCTCGCGAAATAACAGCTTTCAACTGAATCTGATCAGATAAAGGAGACATTGAACATGGCTTTACCTAACAAGCCGAAAGGCGAGCTGGCTGCGGTTGCCAATCCGGCCATTGTTGAGCATAACTGCGACGTGCTGATCGTCGGCGGCGGCATGTCCGCCTGCGGCGCGGCCTTCGAGATCAAAAAGTGGGCGCCTGCCGACATGAAGATCATCCTGGTTGACAAGGCCGCGATGATGCGTTCCGGCGCAGTTGCTCAGGGTCTGTCCGCCATCAACACCTACATTGGCGACAACGCGATTGAGAACTACGTGAAGATGGTCCGCAACGACCTGATGGGCGTGGTGCGCGAGGATCTGATCTACGATCTGGGCCGTCACGTGGACGAGTCCGTGAAGCTGTTTGAGGAGTGGGGCCTGCCGATTTGGAAGAAGGCTGAGGACGGCTCCAACTTGGACGGTGCCAAGCCGGCCAAGAGCCTGCGCGAGGGCGGTCAGCCTGTGCGCACCGGCAAGTGGCAGATCATGATCAACGGCGAGTCCTATAAGTGCATCGTTGCTGAGGCTGCCAAGAAGGCGCTGGGCGAAGAAAACATCATGGAGCGCGTTTTCATCGTCAAGATGCTGCTGGACAAGAATCAGCCGAACACCATCGCCGGTGCAGTTGGTTTCTCCACCCGTGAGAACAAAGTTCACGTCTTCACCTGCAAGACCGCTATGGTTGCTTGCGGCGGCGCGGTCAACATCTTCCGTCCGCGTTCCACTGGCGAGGGCAAAGGCCGTGCATGGTATCCGGTATGGAACGCAGGTTCCACCTACACCATGTGCGCTCAGGTTGGCGCGACCCTGACCATGATGGAGAACCGCTTCACCCCGGCCCGCTTCAAAGACGGTTACGGCCCGGTTGGCGCATGGTTCCTCCTGTTCAAGGCCAAAGTGTCCAACGGCAACGGCGAGTTCTACGCCATGGGCGACGCAGCCAAAGAAGAGCTGAAGAAGTTCATGCCGTACGGTGCTTCTGCGGTTACTCCGACCTGTCTGCGCAACCACCTGATGGTGAACGAGTTCAAAGCAGGTCGTGGCCCGGTGTACATGGCTACCGACGTGGCACTGAACTCCTTCCTCGACGAGCTGCGCGCTCAGGGCAAGAACGAGAAGGATGTTGCCAAGTTCTGGAAGCATCTGGAGTCTGAGGCATGGGAGGACTTCCTCGACATGTCCATCGGCCAGGCTGGTCTGTGGGCGGGCATGAACATCGAGCCGGAGAAAGTCGGCTCCGAGATCATGCCGACCGAACCGTACATGCTGGGATCCCATTCCGGCTGCTGCGGCATTTGGACCTCCGGCCCGAACGAGAGCTGGGTGCCGGATGTTCAGGGCAAGCCGCGTTCGCATCAGTACAAGTGGGGCTACAACCGCATGACCACCGTCAACGGCATGTTCACTGCTGGTGACGGCGTTGGCGCTTCCGGTCATAAGTTCTCTTCCGGTTCCCATGCTGAAGGCCGCATCGTTGGCAAGCAGATGGTGAAGTATTGCCGCGACAACGCCAGCTTCAAGCCTGAGCTGGCCCAGACCGCAGCCGAGCTGGCCGCTGAGATCTACGCACCTGTAACCCGTTACTTGCAGCATGTCGGCGCCACCACCGCTGCCGATGTCAACCCGAACTACTGCAAGCCGCAGGGCATCATGATGCGCCTGATGAAGGCCACTGACGAGTACGGCGGCGGTGTTGCCACCTACTACATGACCTCCGGCAAGATGCTGAACATCTGCCTCGACCTCCTGCGGATGCTGCGCGAGGATGCCGAGAAGATGGCTGCTGGCGACCTGCATGAGCTGATGCGCGCTTGGGAGAACTACCACCGCATCTGGTGCGTGGAGACCCACATCCGCCACATCGAGTTCCGTCAGGAGTCCCGTTATCCGGGCTTCTACTACCGCTCTGACTACCCGACCGTTGACGATGCCAACTGGAAGGCGTTCGTCAACTCCACCTTCGATCCTGCAACCAAGGAGTGGAAGTGCGAGAAGGTCGAGTGCATCAACATCGTTGAGACCGAGCCTTGGATCTAATCTAAGCGGCTGCGGACAGGGCTGATTGCAGCTTCTGTCCAGCATAGCGGTCTGCGCGGTTTTATCGAGTGAGAATCTCCAGACCTCGTCAACGGGGTTTGGAGATTTTATATTATGAACAGCAGCATGGTTATGATTCATCAGTTTTTTGGTACTGTGAGAAATCAAACGTAAAGACAAACGGGATTATTGAGGACTTTATAGTCTTTTGAAAGGTAATAGGTGAGGCAGTGACAGGTTATAACGACTTGTTAGAAACAAAAAATCTGATAACAAGTAGTAATTAGCGGTGTGGAGAAACTGTCAATGTTTGAGTGGAAATATGTAGTTCCAGCAATTACAGGCATCTTTGGTATTATTATAGGCCATATACTTTTAACACATAGAGAAGACCAGAAAAGAAAAAAAGAGATAAGAATTGAATACCTTATAGAGGCCTTTAGAAAGTTAGAACGCGGTAGTACACCTGTCGCAGGAGCATATCGAAGTGAGGACTTTGAATCAGCCATAGCAGATATTCAATTATTGGGTGAAACAAACCAAGTTCAATTGGCACATCAATTTTGTGTGGCCGCAAGCTCAGGTGATGGCTCCCTGCTACAGAATCTTTTAGAGGATTTACGAGAGCAACTTAGAACTGAGTTGAAACTAGGTCATAAAGAGTTGCCGCCGATAAGACCATTTCGTCTAAAACAAATCAAAACAAATAAGTGATGATAGCCTGTGAGTGATGAATAAGTAATCTTTGATTATTATCTTTTTTGGATTTAACAGAACAATTCTGTTTGATTTGTGCCGCAGGACATCTGTCATGCGTTGCAGGTGAACCAGAATAAGTAATTTATCAATACCAGCAGTTTTTATGGAGGTTTGGCATGAGCAATGCTGCGAAAACTGGTGCGGTGCTGGTTGTGGGCGGCGGCATCAGCGGACTTACCGCTGCGCTGGAAGCTGCGGAAGTTGGCAAGGACGTGTTCCTTGTTGAACGGAATCCGTACTTCGGCGGTCGTGTGGCCCAACTTAATCAGTATTTTCCGAAACTTTGTCCGCCGTCCTGCGGCTTGGAAATCAACTTCAAGCGGGTCAAGAACAACCGCAAAATCCGCACTTACACCATGACCACGGTCAAGTCGGTGTCGGGCGGGCCGGGCAACTACGAAGTGACGCTGGAAACCGCGCCGCGCTATGTCAACTCCAACTGCACTGCTTGCGGCGACTGCGCTCAAGCCTGCACCGACGAGATCGACAACGCCTTCAACTTCGGCATGAACAAAACCAAGGCGATTTATCTGCCGCATGAAATGGCCTTCCCGCGCCGCTACGTGCTGAATAAAAACGCCTGTTCTTCAGCCTGCTTGGAAGCGGTCAAGGGTGCCTGCAAGTACAACGCCATTGACACCGACATGCAGGCCGAGACCTTCACCCTGCATGTCGGCTCCATCGTCTGGGCCACCGGCTGGAATCCCTATGACTCCAGCAAGCTGACCAATCTCAAGCCGGAATCCTCCTCCGCGATCATCACCAACATGATGATGGAGCGCATGGCGGCGGACAACGGCCCGACCGGCGGCAAGATCGTCCGTCCCGGCGACAACAAGGAGATTGAGTCCATCGCCTTTGTTCAGTGCGCAGGCTCCCGCGACGAGAACCATCTCGAATATTGCTCCTACATCTGCTGCATGGCCACCTTCAAGCAGATGACCTATGTCCGCGAGCGGTATCCGAACGCCAAGATTTATGTCTTCTACATTGACCTGCGCACGCCGGGCAAGTACGAGCATTTCCGCGAGAAACTGCGGACGGATGCCAATGCCCAGTTCATCAAGGGCAAGGTCGCTGACATTGTCGCCGAGAGCGACGGCGGCGTGACCGTGATCGCAGAAAACGCTGTCACCGGCGAGAAAATCCGGCAGAAAGTTGACATGTGCGTTCTGGCCACCGGAATGCAGCCCGCCCTTGGCGAGCAAGGCAAGGCATTGGGCCTGAAGATGGACGGCAACGGCTTTGTGGTTTCCGAGCCTGAGAAGGGCATGATCGCCGCAGGCTGCGCCAAGTCCGCCGCTGATGTCTATACCTGCGCCCAATCCGGCACCGCCGCCGCCCTGAAAGCCATCCAGACCGCATAGCAGGAGGAGAAGAGAACAATGAGCAAAGTATATGGTGCGTACCTCTGCACAGGCTGCGGCATTGGCAATGTCTTAGATGCCGAGGGCTTGAAAAACGCCGCTTCCGAGACCGGCATCGAGATGCAGGAGCATGACTGCCTCTGCGGCGCGGAAGGCTTGGCCCTGATCAACAAGGACATCGCTGAGAAAGGGGTCAACACCCTCGTGATCTGCGCCTGTTCGCCCCGCGTGATGCAGGACGTGTTCAGCTTCGGCGAAAACACCATCACCATCCGGGGCAACCTGCGCGAGCAGGTGGCTTGGGTTGCCGGTGATGCTGAGAAGGGCGACGAGTTCATTCAGGAGCTGGGCGAGGACTATGTCCGCATGGCCGTCACCCGCGCTCAGAAAAGCGAGCTGCCCAAGCCCTATCTGCTGGAGAACATCAGCAAGAAGATTTTAGTCATGGGCGGCGGCATCGCCGGTCTGACCGCAGCGACTGAGGCCGCCAAGGCGGGCTACGAGGTGACGCTGGTCGAAAAAACCGCCAAGCTCGGCGGCAAGGCTCTTGGCTGGCGGAAAATGTTCCCGACTGCGTATCCGTATTCCGAGCTGGAGCAGCCGAACATCGAGCAGCTCGTCGCCGCCGCTACCGGCAATCCGAAAATCACTGTCAAGACCGAGACCGAGGTGGCCCGCATCGGCGGCGCGCCCGGCGCGTTCAAGGTTTCCTTCAAGGCCGCTGGCAGCAAAAACGAGTGGGACGCTCCGGCCAAAGTGACCGTTGACGAGCAGGAGAAGATCGACAAGGGCGAGAAGGAAGATCCCAACGCCGGTTTGCAAAAATACACCGCTGTGGATGATAATGCGGAGGTTTACGGCGCAGTGGTTTTGGCCACCGGCTGGCGGCCTGCGGATGTTTCCGAGTACGAGCATCTCGGCTACGGCAAATTGAAAAATGTCGTCACCAACGCCGAGTTCGAGAAGCTGGCCAAGGAAGGCAAGGTTCCGGGCAAAGTCGCCTTCATCCAAAGCCCCGGCGGCAAGGACAACGACCGCGATTTTCCCTACTGCAACTCTGTCACCTCAATGGTGGCTCTGAAGCAGGCTCAGTATGTCTGCGACGACAACGAGAACGGCCAAGCCTACATCCTTTATCAGCATATCCGCACCCCCGGCAACACCGAGCTGTTCTACAAAGGGATGCAGCAGCGCGACGGCGTGTTCATGACCAAGGCCGCTGTGACCAAGGTTGAGGAATGCGGTTCTGGCCTGAAAGTGACTGCTGAGAACACCCTGCTTGGCGAGAACTTGGAACTGAACGTGGACATGGTGGTTTTGGCCGCAGGCATGGTGCCGACCACCGCCGACGCGCCCACCGTCAACTTGGCCTACCGCCAAGGCCCGGCCTTCTTGGATTTGGATTTATTTGACGGCTACGCCGACTCCCACTTCATCTGCTTCCCCTACGAAACCCGGCGCACTGGTGTGTACACCTGCGGCGGCGTGCGCAAGGCGGAGACGATGGAGGAGACCATTGACGACGCAACCGGCGCGGCACTCAAGGCGATTCAGTGCATTGAGTCCGCCAACCGTGGCGTGGCCGTGCATCCGCGTTCCGGCGATATGACCTTCCCGGACTTCTTCTTCCAGCGCTGCACCCAGTGCAAACGCTGCACCGAGGAATGCCCCTTCGGCGCACTCGACGACGATGCGAAAGGCACCCCGCTGCCCAACCCGACCCGCTGCCGCCGCTGCGGCACCTGCATGGGTGCCTGCCCGGAGCGGATCATCGGCTTTGCTGATTACAACATCGACATGATCGGCTCGATGGTCAAAGCCATCAACGTGCCGGATGACGACGAGGACAAGCTCCGCATCGCCGTCTTTGTCTGCGAGAACGACGCATATCCAGCCCTTGACATGGCGGGAATGCGCCGCAACAAGCTCAACACGCTGGTGCGCTTCATTCCGGTGCGCTGTCTTGGCTCGGTGAACATGGTCTGGATCAAGGACGCGATGTCCTCCGGCATGGACGGCGTGCTTCTGCTTGGCTGCCGCTACGGCGACAACTACCAGTGCCACTTTGTCAAAGGCTCCGAGATCGCCAACCGCCGCATGGCCAACATCGGCGAGACCCTCGGCACCCTTGGTCTGGAGCCGGAGCGCGTCGCCGCCGAGCAGGTGGCGATCAGCGACTACGACAAGATTCCCGGCATCATCGAGAGCTTTGTCGAGTCCATCAAAGAGATGGGGCCGAATCCCTTCAAGGGCTTCTGATCTCCCTGCCGCGCTGAACTTTCGCCTGCCGGACGCGCTGTTCGGCAGGCGGCGGCCAAACGGTCATCTTTCAGGAGAACAATATTGTGAACATGCAGCCAGATATAGACTTTATCAAAGAAATGAAGGAAGCAGGCGGCGACACGCTGAAAAAATGCTTCCAATGCGCCACCTGCTCGGTGGTCTGCCCGCTGTCCACCGACAAAAATCCTTTTCCCCGCCAGCAGATGCTCTTCGCCCAGTGGGGCCTGAAGGACAAGCTGCTCGGCGACCCCAGCGTGCTGCTCTGCCATCAGTGCGGCGACTGCACCGCCTACTGCCCGCGCGGTGCGCGGCCCGGCGATGTGATGGGCGCGATCCGCGCTTCCGCTTACAGACACTATGGCTGGCCGTCCTTTTTGGCCGATCTCGCCAGCAAGGGCCAGAACCTGCCGATCCTGCTCGCCATTCCGATGGTGACGGTCTTCATCATGTGGATGATTTCCGGCTCGCATGTGCCGGAGGCGAAAGACTTTCTCGACATCGGCTACAGCCAGTTTTTTGGCCACTGGGATTTCAAGCTGCTGCCGAAGACGACCTTTTTCATCGACTTCTTCATGATTCCGACCGCCGCGCTGTCCGTTTTCGCCGCTGTCAGGGGTGTGATGGCGATGTGGAAGAAGATGTCGGAAAACGCCGGAGTGACAGAGACCTTCTCCAAGCCCTCGCCGGTGCAGTTCGTGAAAGAGTTCCTCTGGCCGTCGGTGGTCGAGATCGTCCGGCATGACCGCTTCAAAAAATGCGAGGCCAATCAAGACCGCGTGCAGGGCCATCAGCCACTGATGTGGGCCTTCATCGCCCTTCTCTTTGTCACCGCCTACTCCTTCTTCGCCCAGGATTTTCTCGGCCAGTTCATCGAAGGGATGCACGGGCCAATGTCCATGTGGAATCCGGTCAAATGGGTGGCCAACGTGGCGGCTGCCGCCTTGATCTTCGGCGTGTACAAGCTCTGGCGCAACCGCAGCCGCATGGAGGCGGAAGGCTGCGCTCAAAACACCTTCTATGACTGGTTCCTGATCTGGATGATCATGGCCGTCGGCGTGACCGGTCTCGGCGCGCAGCTGCTGCGGCTCGTCGGCAGCCCCTCGCTCGGCTACCTGACCTATTATCTGCACTTGGTTTCGGTCATGATGCTCTTCCTTTACATGCCTTACACCAAGTTCGCCCATCTGGTCTACCGGACTTTCGCGCTGGCCTTTGAACGCTACCGCGATTCCGCCTACGTCAAGGGCTGAACTGCCCGCCGCGCCGCCCGGAAGCGTGTCTTCCGGGCGGCACCGGATGCAGATTCCGCAAAAAAGGCTTGACTTCTGTTTTTTTTTGACTATAATAACCCCGCATCTTGTGCTGGCGTAGCTCAACTGGCAGAGCACCTGATTTGTAATCAGGCGGTTGCGGGTTCAAGTCCCATCGCCAGCTCCAGCGCAGCCAGAGCGCGGCGGAGAGAGGCCGGAGATTCCGGCTCCTGTCCGCTGAATTCTGTTTGGAGGGGTTCCCGAGCGGCCAAAGGGATCAGACTGTAAATCTGCCGGCTCATGCCTTCGGAGGTTCGAATCCTCCCCCCTCCACCATCCTGTCGCGGCGGCGCGAGGCTTTCAGGCGCGGTTCCGCCGGTTGAAGAGCAGCAAGCGGGAATAGCTCAATGGTAGAGCATCAGCCTTCCAAGCTGAGGGTTGCGGGTTCGAGTCTCGTTTCCCGCTCCAGATCGCAAGAAATACGCAGGCCCACGTAACTCAGTGGCAGAGTACCTCCTTGGTAAGGAGGAAGTCATCGGTTCAAATCCGATCGTGGGCTCCATGTTGAAACGTAGTCGTTGTCAGGCGGCAGCAACCGGCTGGTGAGATTTGTTTTTTGTCTGAGGAGACAGAAATGGCAAAAGAAAAATTTGAGCGGACGAAACCGCACGTCAATGTCGGGACCATCGGTCACGTTGATCACGGAAAGACCACGCTGACAGCGGCGATCACCCGTGTGCTGGCGACCAAGGGGATGGCCAGCTTCGTCGATTT